>PFUR01000047.1 GCA_002790195.1 Flavobacteriales bacterium CG_4_9_14_3_um_filter_40_17 | reverse complement strand
GGTAAAACCAACCATTCAGGGTGTTAGAGAGGGGAGAGATGAAGTTTTGGAAAGAGCACTTGAATATATAAAAAACAGGAAGTAGATGACAACTGTAGCTTTTTTCTAAAGAATCGGTAAGGTCTGTTTTAGCCGATGCGTGAGGCATCATTCGTTTATAATTTTAATATTTGGCAAGCATTTACAACCCCGTCGGGTTTAAACGTTCGTTAAATTAATCAGATTTAAAAAATACCCAACGCAGATTTAATTTTTTTTAGCAAAACTTATCCTGAAATTTTTAACCCGATTTTTCCCTACCTCATTTTTCCTGTGTATTTTTAAAAATTGTAAGCAAAGAAATTAACCGTTCATAAATCAACCCCTCGCTAAAACAACTATAAAATGAAAGAAATACTTTATCTGCTGCTGTTTGTTTCAATCACTGCTTTTGCACAAATCAAAAAAGTAGAGCCACCTTTTTGGTGGACCGGAATGAAAAACACCGAATTGCAAATCATGCTCTACGGCGACAAAATTGCCAAATGCGACGTGGTTATGACCAACGGAATGACCGCTTTAGATGTTTTCAAACCTGCCAACCCGAATTATATTTTTGTAACTGTCAACGCCGCAAACCAAAACGCAGGAACTTTTGACATCTTGCTGAAAGATGGCAAAAAAACGATGTACAAATACACCTACGAACTGAAAACCAGAGCCGAAAATGCAGCCTCGCGAAAAGGTTTTGATTCGTCCGATGTGATGTATCTGCTCATGCCCGACCGCTTTGCCAACGGCAACCCGAAAAACGATTCGCAACCCGATATGGCCGAAAAAGCCAACCGCAGTTTTGACAGCGGCCGGCACGGCGGCGACCTCCAAGGCATCATCAATCACTTGTATTACCTGCAAGAACTTGGCATCACCGCACTTTGGAGCACGCCGCTGCTCGAAGACAACGAGCCCAAATATTCCTACCACACTTATGCGCAAAGCGATTATTACCGCATCGACCCGCGCTTCGGAAGCAATGAAGACTACAAACTTTTGGCCGATGAACTCCACCAACGCGACATGAAACTCGTCATGGACTACGTGACCAACCATTGGGGAAGCAAACATTGGCTCATCCGCGATTTGCCTTTTCCGGAATGGATACACCAATGGCCGGACAAAGACGGTTTCAGGAGAAGCAACTACCGCATGACCACCCAATTTGACTCGAACGCGGCACAAACCGATGCGGAAGCCTGCATGAATGGGTGGTTCGACACCACTATGCCCGACATCAACCAAAGCAACCCCATTGTGCTCAACTACCTGATTCAAAATGCCATTTGGTGGATAGAATTTGCCGGTTTGGACGGGTTGCGCGTCGATACGTATTCCTACAACGACAAAGAGAGTATTGCCGTTTGGACCAAAGCCATCATGGACGAATACCCGAATTTCAACATCGTCGGGGAAGTGTGGATGCACAGCCAGGCACAAATGGCTTATTGGCAGAAAGACAGTGAGATTGGCGCTATCGAACACTACAATTCCTATTTGCCCAGCGTGATGGATTTCACCCTGCACGATGCCGTAAGTATACTGTTTGATGAACAAAACAAATTCAGTTGGCAAAATGAAGGCATCATGCGGGCGTATGAGAATTTCTCGAATGATTTTTTGTATCCTGATATCAACAACATTCTGGTGTTTGCCGAAAACCACGATACCAACCGAATCAACCAGATTTACAAAAACGATTTTGACAAATATCGTTTGGCGATGACACTCATTGCTACTGTTCGCGGCATCCCACAAGTTTATTACGGCTCGGAAATCGGGATGGATGGAGACAAAAATAAAGGTGACGGCGACATTCGTAGAGATTTCCCCGGCGGTTGGGAAGGCGATTCGAACAATGCTTTCACCCAAGCGGGAAGGACTGCCGAGCAAAACCAATTCTTCGATTTTACAAGCAAACTCTTCCAATGGCGCAAATCAAAACCCGTGATCCATTTCGGCAAAACGATGCATTTTGTGCCGGAAAACAACGTTTATGTCTATTTCAGGTATGACGACAACGATACAGTGATGGTGGTGATAAACAACAGTGACCAAGACCAAACTATTGAGCCCAAGCGTTTTGCCGAGCGCATTCGTGACTACAAAAAAGGCAAAGATGCCCTCAGCAGCGTTTCTGTAGATGTGACAACAACCGTTTCTGTAAAAGCCAAATCGGCTTTGGTCTTAGAATTGGAGAAATAAATGGATTGGCATGAATAAGTTTGCAATTTTTTTACCACTCGTTTCGATTTTATCTTGCAAAGACAAAATTGAAACACAAATCGACATTATCGAATTGAATCCGGTCGAAGCACAATTGACTTTGACCTCCGGGAAAGTACTTCGCTATGTAAATTTTCCATCCGATTTTGTATATGCAAGGAACGTAGATGTTTGGTTACCTGACAATTACAATAATAATAAAAAGTATGCGGTTTTATATATGCACGACGGACAAATGCTTTTTGATTCAACCACGACTTGGAATAAACGAGAATGGGGCGTTGATGAAACGGTTTCAAAATTGTTGGAAGCCCAAAAAATCAAAAATTGTATCGTCGTAGGAATTTGGAACATTTCGGCGTATCGGCACATCGATTATTTTCCGAACAAACCTTTTTTGACTTTAAGCAAAACACAACAAGATTCGATACTTTCATCGGCAAAAAGGCAAAATTTGATGATTAAAAAAATCCAATCAGATAATTATTTGAAATTTATCGTTACTGAACTAAAACCGTTCATTGACCGGAACTTTTCAACGCTTCCCGACAGTGCAAACACTTTCGTTGCCGGGGCGAGTATGGGCGGGCTCATTTCCATGTATGCAATATCGGAATATCCCGATATATTTGGCGGAGCAGCCTGTTTGTCAACGCATTGGATAGGAACTTTTACCGACCAAAACAACCCGATTCCAAATGCATTTTTACAATATATGGAAAATAATCTTCCGGATGCGGGCACACACAAAATGTATTTTGATTATGGTACACGGACACTCGATTCGCTTTATCTTCCGTATCAAAATCGGATTACCCAAATACTCTTAGACAAAGGATATTCAATAAACAGGAAATTTGAAGGACACGACCATTCAGAAAATTCATGGAAAGAAAGGCTTCACATTCCGTTGGAATTTTTACTTCAAAATTAAATTACCCACAAAATCATGGAATTCACATTGACAAGAAAAGTTTTTTATACGGCAATTTTTCTTCTGATAGGGCTTGTTTTAACAGCCCAAAACCCGAACCGCACTTTTTTGGGTTATACACAAAAAACCAACATTCTGGAAATCAAAACCCAAGATGGCAACTATCGCATCCGCCCGTATTCGAATAAAATAATGGAAACTTCTTTTATTCCGAACGGGAAAACCTACCAACCGGAATCTCAGGCTGTCGTGATGGCTCCCGAAAGCATTCCGACAGAAATCATCGAAACAGACGAAAACCTCGAATTTAATACAAACGGGATATCTGTGAGTATCCAAAAATCACCTTTTCAAATTCAATATTTCTATAAAAACAAATTGCTCATTTCCGAAAAATCAGGCTATGTCAAAATAGACAGTTTGGAGATATTGGAGTTTAACCTGAACCCCGGCGAAGCACTTTACGGCGGTGGCGCAAGAGCCTTGGGCCTTAACCGCAGAGGCAACAGGCTGCAACTGTACAACCGGGCACATTACGGTTACGAAAATCGTGCCGAGTTGATGAATTTCACCCTACCATTGGTCTTGTCCTCAGACATCTACGCTGTGCATTTTGACAATGCACCCATCGGTTTTTTGGATTTAGACAGCCAAAAAGACAACCGGCTTCGCTACGAAACCATCAGCGGGAGAAAAACCTATCAGGTCATCGCGGGAGATGATTGGAAAGATTTAATCGGAAACTATACCACATTGACAGGCAGACAACCACTGCCGCCACTTTGGGCTTTGGGTAATTTTTCAAGTCGTTTCGGCTATCATTCGCAACGGGAAGTGGAAGCTACCATTGCAAAATTCAAAGCTGAAAATATTCCCGTTGATGCCATCATCCTCGATTTGTATTGGTTCGGAAAAGAAATTCAAGGCACGTTGGGCAATTTTGAGTTTTTGAAAGACAGTTTCCCCAGTCCTGAAAAGATGATAAAAGATTTGGACAGTCAAGGCATCAAAACCATTTTAATCACCGAGCCTTTCGTGTTGACGACTTCCAAAAAATGGCAAGAGGCAGCAGAGAAAAAAATACTCGCCGTGGATTCGTTGGGAAAACCTTTTGTCTATGATTTCTATTTCGGCAATACCGGGCTAATCGATATTTTCAAAAAAGAAGGACACGATTGGTTTTGGAATATTTACAAAAAATACACCGAAATGGGTGTCGGCGGTTGGTGGGGTGATTTGGGCGAACCCGAAGCGCATCCCTCCGGTTTGATACACGCGACAGGCACGGCAGACGAGTTGCACAACGTCTATGGGCACAATTGGGCGCGCCTAATTTTTGAAGGTTATCGGAAAGATTTTCCAAACCAACGTCCGTTTATTTTGATGCGCGCAGGCTATTCCGGTTCGCAGCGTTTCGGGATGATTCCTTGGTCGGGCGACGTGAACCGTTCGTGGGGCGGGCTTCAGTCACAAACGGAAATTGCGCTCGGGATGGGTATGCAAGGTTTGGGTTATATGCATTCCGATTTGGGCGGGTTTGCCGGAGCCAATGACGACCCCGAACTCTACACGCGCTGGTTGCAATACGGTGTTTTTCAGCCTGTTTTTCGTCCGCATGCCCAGCAAGAAGTTGCTTCCGAACCGATATTCAAAGACGACAAAACAAAAGCCTTGGCAAAACAGTCCATCGAGTTGCGCTATCGCATGTTGCCGTACAACTACACTCTTGCGTTTGAAAATCACCTCCAAGGAACGCCACTCATGCGGCCATTACTTTTTGAAGAACCAACCAACGAAGCATTGCTTTCCGAATCCAAAACCTATCTGTGGGGGAATGATTTTTTGGTATCGCCGGTAGTCAATCCGGGGATTGCTACTCAAACCGTTTATTTTCCAAAAAGTTCTGACTGGTTCGACTTTTATAGCGATAAAAAATACGAAGCTGGGCAAACATATTCCATCCCGATTGAGGGCAACCATATCCCGGCTTTTGTCCGAGCAGGTGCTTTTGTTCCTATGGCACGATTGGTTCAAAACACAAAAGACTACACTTTGCAGCACTTTGAGTTGCATTTTTATTATGATTCTTCGATTGTTTCGAGTACAGGTATGCTTTATAATGACGACGGGTTGACTCCCGAAGCCTTCGAAAATGGCAAGTTTGAAATCCTTCATTTTCACTACCAAAACCAAGGGTATAACATACGTTTCTCCATAGAAACCGAAACCGGGAAAAACTTTGTTTCCACAGAAAAATACATCGATTTGATCATTCGTCGATTGGACAAAAAACCGAAAAAGGTGTTTATTGACGGTAAAAGAAGGGCTTTTGAATGGGATGAACCTTCCGGGAAGCTGATTGCCAAGGTAATATCAAAAGCCAAAACAGTTAAAGTTGAACTAAGATATTGAAAAATGATTTTGATGAAAATGAATATATTTACACACTATTGCATCATAGAATATGGAAAAAGTTGAAATATACACGAGTAAGAAAAACACTATATCTCGAATTTCTCAATACTTTGGACTCACTACTTAATACAATCAAACCATGAAACTCCACCACTACAGTATGGTACTTTTGTCACTTATGATTACTTCCGCTTGCGACTCGCCAAAAACCGATAAACCTGAAGCTCCTTTTGTCTGGGAAGGAGCCAATTTATATTTTATGCTTACCGATCGATTCAACAACGGCAATCCAAACAACGAGGTTTTTTTTGACCGCAACCGGACTACCGGTAAACTACGTGGCTTTGAAGGCGGCGACCTTCGCGGTGTTATTCAAAAAATAGATGAAGGCTATTTTACCGATTTGGGCATCAATGCCATTTGGCTGACTCCGTTGGTCGAACAGATTCACGATGCCGTTGACGAAGGCACCGGAGCTTCCTACGGATTTCATGGCTATTGGGCAAAAGATTGGACAAAAATCGACCCCAATTTCGGCACCGAAACCGACCTGCGCGAATTGGTCGAAAAAGCCCATGCCAAAGGTATCCGCATAGTTTTAGACGGCGTGATTAACCACACCGGCCCGGTGACTGAAAAAGACCCTGTTTGGCCAGACGATTGGGTGCGTACCGACACCCAATGTACCTACGATAATTTTGAACATACCGTGAGTTGCTCTTTGGTCAAAAACCTGCCGGATATTCTGACCGAAAGCAACGAAAATGTCCCATTACCCGAAGTGTTGGTTGAAAAATGGAAAACAGAAGGCCGCTACGAACAAGAAATGAAAGAGCTTGACGCTTTTTTCGAACACACAGGCTACCCGCGCGCGCCACGATTTTATATCATCAAATGGCTGACTGATTACATCTTAGATTTCGGGGTAGATGGTTATCGCGCAGACACGGTCAAGCATACCGAAGAATACGTTTGGAAAGAGTTTAGAGACCAATGTGATTATGCCTTTCAAACATGGAAAACCAACAACCCCGATAAAGTTTTGGATGACAATCCTTTCTTTTTGGTGGGTGAAGTTTACGGATACAACATAGTCGGTGGTAAGTGGTATGATTACGGCGATCGTAAGGTGAATTATTTTGAAAACGGTTTCAATGCATTAATCAATTTTGGCATGAAGTACGATTCTAATGAGAATTACGATCAATTGTTTTCTAAGTATTCCAACTTACTCAACAACGAACTGAAAGATTTCACAACCCTGAATTATCTTACCTCGCACGATGACGGGCAACCTTTTGACCAAGCGCGGGAACGCACCTTTGAAACCGCCACCAAATTACTGCTCACACCCGGAATCTCTCAAGTTTACTATGGCGATGAATCTGCACGTCCATTGATTATTGAAGGAACGGAAGGGGATGCCACCTTGCGCTCAAAAATGAATTGGGAAGACATTGCCGGCAATCCGGAAACAAAAAAACTACTCACACACTGGCAAAAACTCGGCGTTTTCCGAAAAAACCATCCGGCGGTGGGGGCAGGCGTTCACATGATGATTTCGGAAACACCCTATGTGTTCAGCCGGGTTTTTGAAAAAAATAATTTTTCAGATAAGGTTGTGGTAGGTTTAGACCTTCCCATCGGCAAAAAAACACTTTCGGTTGGCACTATTTTCCTCGATGGTATCAAAGTACGGGATGCCTATTCCGGAAAAACGGTGGAAGTCGAAAACGGAAGTGCTACCATCGACTCAGAATATGGATTGGTATTGCTGGAAGAAAATTGATTGATTTTGGAGAAGAAAACAACAAATAAAAAATTTTCACCGTCCGAAAATATATATTAATTTCGCACCGCCTAATTACAGCGAATGTCCATTATCCTATGGATAAGCGAAGTCAATTAAATTTTGAAATAATGGTCCTATAGCTCAGTTGGTTAGAGCACCTGACTCATAATCAGGTGGTCCCTGGTTCGAGCCCAGGTGGGACCACAAAACCGTATCAATTTGGTACGGTTTTTTTATATTACTTGTTATAGCGTTTTTGTTACACCTTACCAAGCAATACACTCAATAAATTTTAAGGTTCTAACACGAATGTTGTGGAATTAATTAATAAACGATGTTTTTTGATTTGTCATCCCGAGTTTGTCGAGGGAAACAATTTTTGATTTTTTGTTATTCGTGTCCGATAAAAATTAAATCAAAATGTTTCAATCCCTGCAATCACAGGTCTTATGAAACATATCGAATATAATGGGCTACCTTTTTCTATGACGAACTTTTCTGCTGAAATTTTGTCCCGATGTGACTAAAAACAACTTCCTCAAGAACGGAATATTGACGGGAAAGCAATCTATTTTGGCTAAAGCCATGACATTCATAAACCTGTTTAGGTTGGCTTTAGCCAACCGCAATTCATTAATTGTATCCCGTTTTAGCGGGATGACAGCTACAACAACCCGAAAAGGCTTTAGCCAAATAAAAGATAAACGTGATAAGAGGTGATTAAAAATCCGTTGATAATTATTTGTGTTGAAAATAAAAAGTATAGGCTAATGGAGATGTTGTAAAATATCAATTATTTTTACCGGACAACTATGATTTTTTGTTGTAATTACTACTTGAACTTATAACCCACAAAAAATATTTATAACACAAAGCGTATGTAAATAGTTGGTTTTGATGCACATGAATCACAAACTAAAACAAGTCTTTTGAAATCGGCTATCAAATATAATATAAAAAAAACGGATAACTAACCCACAGAAATAATGTAGAACCAATTTTAATTATCGTTTAAGCCTTGGCAAAGTTCAACCAAAACACCACCTGTGCTTTTAGGGTGAAGAAACACAATCAACTTGTTGTCTGCACCTCTTTTGGGCTGTTCGTCGATAAACACAAATTGCTCTTTTTTGAGCCGGGTGATTTCTTGGTGAATGTCATCAACCGCAATCGCAATGTGATGCATGCCCGAACCTCGTTTGTCAATGTATTTTGCGATGACACTATCCGGATGTGTAACAGAAAGCAGTTCAATTTTGCTCTCTCCTAGTCGGTAAAAGGTTGTCTTAACTTTTTCTGATTCTACCTCTTCCGATTTATACGCTTTGCGGTTGAGTAGCTTATCAAAAACGGCTTCCGAAAGACCGAGGTCACTGACCGCTATGCCGATGTGTTCTATTTTATTCATGGAATCAAAACTTTAGATGCCGTATTTATGACCTAAAAATACTACTTTTGTAGTTATGGAAACGAACAGGCAGAAAAAAATTGCGGGAATCATTCAGGAAGACTTGGCAGATATCCTTTTGAAGGAACTTAAAAAAGGTCCGCTCAAAGGTGTTTTGCTATCTGTGACAGAAGTTTCCGTACCGACAGATTTGTCTTCAGCCAAAGTTTATCTGAGCATTTTCCCCAAAGAGCACGAGCACCATCTGATACGTGAAATCATCGAACAAACACCGAAGTTCCGGCATGAGTTATCGCAGCGAACCCGCCACCAACTCAGGCGGGTTCCTGAATTGGTTTTCATATTAGACCAATCGATTGAACGTGCCGAGGAATTGGATCGGTCGTTTAAAGGCACCGACAACCCCATCGAAAATCCGGATTTATTAGCCAAGCGAAAAAAGCTTTAGTGTGAATGCCCCATTCTATATTGCTAAAAGATACCTGTTTTCAAAGAGCAGCCAAAACGCCATTAACATCATCACTTTTATCACCGGCTTGGTCGTAGTTATTGGTGCGTTTTCACTTTTTGTGGTACTGGCCGGTTTTGCCGGGCTCAAAGAATTCAGCGTTTCGTTTACCAATAATTTTGACCCGGATTTGAAAGCTTTCCCCACCGAAGGGAAAATCATTTTACTCGATTCGGAAATAGAAAAAAAATTGAAAAATATAGCGGGAATTGCATCGTATAGTAAAATGGTAGAAGAGCGCGCTTTTTTCAACTACAAAGAAAAAAGCCATGTTGCCAACATCCGTGGCGTTGACGCGAATTACGGAGCTGTTCATCAGATTGATTCAATGATGACTTATGGCAGTTGGTTTGCGGAAAATACTGCACAAGTAGTGGTGGGATATGGCACGGCAAACGTGCTTTCGCTACCGCTTTTTGACTACGACAATCCACTTAAAATTTTGGTTCCCCGTCCCGGGAAAGGGGTTGTCAATTCGCCCAAAGATGCTTTTATCGAACAGGATGTTTTCCCGACAGGCTTGTACAACATCAACGAAGAACTCGATAAAAAATATATTTTTTGTGATTTGCCGGTGGCTCAATCCCTGCTCAATTTAATGCCGAACCAGCTAACGAATATTGCATTTAAATTGAAACCGGGCGCGGATGAGCAACAAGTAGTTGAGAAATTGAAAGTGGCTTTCAATCAGAAGATTACCCTCAAAAACCGCATGCAGCTAAACGATGCACTTTACAAGATGTTGAACACAGAAAATTTGGCTACGTATCTAATTTTCACCCTGATTATCATCGTCGCAATTTTTAACGTTGCTGGAGCCACCATCATGATGATACTCGACAAAAAAGCTAATCTGAAAACCTTGTACAGCATGGGAGCCACCGTCCGCGAAATCAGGCGGATATTTTTCTTACACGGCACTTTGTTGTCTGTTTTCGGTGCGCTTTTAGGAATCGCTTTGGCGACTCTGTTAATTTTCCTTCAGCTACGATTTTCATGGGTGATGATTACCACTTCTTTGCCTTATCCCGTGCGGTTTGAACCCCAAAATTTCGGCATTGTTTTCCTGACCATCGTGGTGTTGGGGATGATAGCGGCGAAGATTGCTTCCCGCAGAATTTCAGATCGGCTTTTGGGATTGTAGATGCTACTTATTCACCTTTGCCCAAGTATCGCGCAGTCCGACGGTTTTGTTAAACACCAACCGGTCTTTTCGGCTGTCCGAATCCACACAAAAATAGCCAATCCGTTGGAATTGGTATTGATTTCCGGTGGTTGCGTTTTCCAAACTCGGCTCTACATACGCTTCGATTACTTTCAGCGAACCGGGGTTGATGAATTCCAAAAAATCTTTGTCTTTGTGGCCGTCCGGTGTTTCATCTGTGAATAGACGATCGTAGAGGCGGACTTCTGCTTTAAGTGCATGTTGGACTGAAACCCAATGAAGCGTGCCTTTCACTTTTCGAAGGCTGGCTTCGGTGCCACTGCCACTTTTGCTGTCGGGGTCATAACGCACGTGGATTTCGGTGATTTCACCAACTTCGTTTTTTACCACGCTTTCACCTTTGATGATGTAGGCATTTTTCAATCGGACTTCCTTGCCAAGTGTCAATCGAAAAAACTTGTTGTTGGCTTCTTCCAAAAAATCTTCACTTTCGATGAAAATTTCACGGGAAAAAGGCACCTTTCGATAGCCTGCTGATTCGTCTTCTTGGTTGTTTTCGGCATCTAACCACTCTTCTTGTCCTTGGGGATAATTCGTGATAATCACTTTTACAGGATCTAAAACAGCCAT
Source organism: Flavobacteriales bacterium CG_4_9_14_3_um_filter_40_17 (assembly GCA_002790195.1). Taxonomy (GTDB): domain Bacteria; phylum Bacteroidota; class Bacteroidia; order Flavobacteriales; family Flavobacteriaceae; genus UM-FILTER-40-17. The sequence continues at coordinate 43,666 of PFUR01000047.1, read as the reverse complement.
TACACGTGGCGCTTTTTTGTTTAAATCTTCCCGAATACAAAACTCCAAAACCGATACATTGATGATGTTGTCGCGTTTGGCAACTCCGATGGTGTCTGCAAATTTCCGGATGGCATCGGGTGTGTAGCCTCTTCGTCGTAAGCCCGAAATGGTGGGCATGCGCGGGTCGTTCCAGCCTGATACATGTTTTTGCTCAACCAATTGCAACAGTTTGCGTTTGCTCATCACGGTATAACTCAGATTGAGCCTAGCAAATTCCCGTTGTTTGGGTGACAAAGGCAAAACGTTTTTGTCATAAACTTGTTTGATAAACCACTCGTACAACTCACGATGCATCATAAACTCAAGGGTACAGATGGAATGTGAAACCTGCTCGATATAATCAGACTCACCGTGCGCCCAATCGTACATTGGATAGATAAACCAATTGTTGCCGGTGCGGTGGTGTGTTTTGTGCAAAACGCGGTACAAAAAGGGGTCGCGCATCAGCATATTGGAGGAAGCCATATCGATTTTAGCACGTAAAACGTGTGAGCCATTCGGGAATTTTCCTGCTTTCATCGCTTCAAAAAGTTCGAGGTTTTCGGCTACTGAACGAGTACGATAGGGGCTTTCTAAGCCTGGCTGAGTAGGTGTGCCTTTTTGCTGTGCGATGAGTTCAGCCGATTGTGAATCGACATAAGCCAAGCCTTTTTCAATCAATAAGATTGCCCAATCGTAGAGTTGTTGAAAATAATCTGAGGCATAACATTCTTTATCCCATTTGAAACCCAACCATTGGATGTCTGCTTTGATGGAATCGACGTATTCTTGCTCTTCTTTGGCAGGATTGGTGTCGTCAAAACGCAGATTGACTGATGCGTTGTATTTCAAACCAAGCCCGAAATTCAGGCAAATCGATTTGGCATGGCCGATGTGCAGATATCCGTTGGGTTCGGGGGGAAACCTAAAACGAAGTTTGTCTTGGGTATAACCATTTTTGAGGTCTTCTTCAATAATTTGCTCCAAAAAATTGAGCGATTTGTATTCTTCCATCCTGTGTTTAAGTAAGTGCGGACAAAGTTACCAAAATCTAAGAATAAACTATCTTTGCCAAAAACTATTTCATGGGAATTATACGTTTGGAAAACATTCGGCTCTATGCATACCACGGTTGCTTGGAGGAAGAGGGAAAAATCGGGTCGGACTATCGCGTGGATGTCAAAACAAAAGCCAATTTGAAAACTGCTGCCCAGACCGATTCGCTCAGAGATACCGTTGACTACGTTCACTTGCATCAAATCGTGAAAGTAGAAATGGCGATTCGTTCCAAGCTATTGGAAACGGTTGCCCAAAGGATTATCAATCGGATGTTAGCAGAATTGCCCATTAAAAAAGTGGTGGTGAAAATCTCAAAAATAAATCCGCCCATCGGAGGGGATGTACGTTCGGTCTCTGTATCTTTGAAAAGAACGCGCAAAAAATAAAAAACCCGGTGCGAGTTAAAAATATTTTTTCTAACTTCGCAACCCAAAATTAGGGCATCGTGGCCGAGTGGCTAGGCAAAGGTCTGCAAAACCTTCTACAGCGGTTCGAATCCGCTCGATGCCTCTTCTTTTTCCCCCTCTTTTCTGTAGCAAAACCTTCTACAGCCGTTCTCCCGACCAATCGGGGCGCTCGATTCCTCTTTCTACACTTCATTTGTTTTGTAAGTACCATAGCCAGACGAACTAAAACAGCAAAGAAATATTTCATTTGCTTTATTATTTTATAAATTTGCCCCGTTCGGACTGTCAATTTTATTCCGTTATCTTAATCTTCATTCTTTCGTGTTTCAAACCCTTTTCGATTTTCTGTTCAAACAATACGGCGATTACAGCACTTTACACATTGTACTCGAGCTCGTGGCCGCTGCATTTGGCGTATGGAGTGTTTGGTTTGCCAAAAAGGAAAATATATGGGTCTATCCGACCGGATTGCTGAGCACGGGTATTTATGTTTATTTGCTCTATCAATGGAGCCTGCTGGGCGACATGCTGATCAACGCCTACTACTTTGCCATGAGTGTCTATGGCTGGTATGTGTGGACAAGAAAGGTGGACGACACCCACTTTATTCCAATCACACGAACTTCAATCAAAGAAAAATGGATATCAGGCTGGTTGTTTGTCGCGTCGATTCTCTTTGTTTATTTAGTTTATAAAGGTTTCGACCGATGGAATTTTTGGTCTGCAAGGATTGACACCCTTACCACGGCTTTGTTTTTTGTGGCTATGTGGTTGATGGCCAAAAAGAAAATCGAGAATTGGATTTATTGGATCATCGGCGATTTGATTTCCATTCCGCTTTATTTCTACAAAGGTTATACTTTTACGGCTTTTCAATATTTTATATTTTTAGTAATCGCTATATTCGGCTATATTTCATGGAAAACCCACTTGCGCAACAACCTTCAGACAGCATCAAGATAGTACTTTTCGGGCCGGAATCGACCGGAAAGACAACACTCTCCGGGCAATTGGCGCAACATTACAACACTTCGTGGGTGCGGGAATACGCGCGGGAATACCTGCAAGAGAAATGGGACAAAACGAAACTTATCTGCGAGTTGAGCGACATTCTTCCGATTGCTCGAGGGCAGATGTTTCTCGAAAATAAATATGCCAAATGCGCCAACCGGGTATTGATTTGCGACACTGATTTGCTCGAAACACAAGTTTATTCGGAAGCTTACTATGGTACTTGCCCCGCTGAGCTGGAAGCTGCGGCAAAAACGAATATATATGAGCTGTATTTGCTCACTTACATTGATGTAACGTGGACTCCTGACGACCTGCGTGACAGGCCCAATCGAAGGCTTGAAATGTTTCAACATTTTGAAGGGGCATTAAAAAAATTGAATAAACCGTATGTGTTGTTGAAAGGAGGCCAAACGCAACGACTAAAAAGAGCTATCTTTGAGATAGACAAACTTTTGAATAAGTATCGTTTGAACGCTTTATAAACCACTCTCATGAAGTTAACTAAAGAAGATGCCACCCAAATAGAAGCTTGCGGATTGACCGTTGCACAAGTAAAAAAACAACATCAATTTTTTGTCCGCGGGCAACTTCACACCTTGCTAGAAAAACCGGCAGTTGTAGCCGACGGCATCATCAGGTTTCAGGCCTTTGAATCGCAACAACTCGTCGCGTATTTTGACAAGAAAAAACACCTTTATGGTTTACTCAAATTTGTGCCGGCTTCGGGTGCTGCTACACGGATGTTTAAGGCATTGATAGAATTTGTCAATCAATTTAACCCCGAAACGCAAACTTTCAACGAATACGTCAACAAGAATAAGGCACACGCGCTAAAAACGTTTCAAGCCGGAATGGAGAAACTTCCTTTTTACGGCTTGGTCATTCGACATTTAAAGGAAATATTTAAGGATTACGATGCCTGTAATGAAGATGAAAAAATCGTACTTTTTATCAATCATTTACTCACTCCACAAGGTTTTAATTTTCAAAACCTCCCAAAGGGGCTCGTCCCGTTTCACCGATACAAAAATCATTTGGCAACTCCTTTCGAAGAGCATCTTTTTGAGGCGGCATTGTATGTGAAAAACAAAGATGCAACTGCATTGCATTTCACGGTTTCCGAAAATCATTTACAATTGTTTGAAAACCATTTAGAAAAAATACGGAAAATCGTCTCTGAAAAAACGGAGGTGCAGTTTAATGTCACATTTTCTTTTCAAAAAAAATCGACAGATACTTTAGCGGTTTCCATGAACAACGCGCCATTCAGGAACCGGTCGGGCGAGTTGGCTTTCCGTCCGGGCGGGCACGGTGCACTGATTGAAAACTTAAATGAACGGACAGAGCAGCTCATTTTTATAAAAAACATTGATAATGTCGTCGTGCATCAATACGAAAAAGAAGTAGCCTACTACAAAAAAATGTTGGGTGGATTGTTGATGAAACTGCAAAAAGAAAGTTTTGCATATCTCAGAGATTTAGAAAACCCGATTGACCAAGCAAAGCTCAATACTGTCAAAAAGTTTTTGGTAGAACAGTTTAACATTTTCCTTCCGGTTGATTTTGAAAAATATACTTTTGAAAACAAGGCGGCGTTCATTCAGGCTAAACTCAATAGGCCGATTCGGGTTTGCGGCATGGTGCGCAATGAGGGCGAACCCGGCGGTGGCCCGTTTTGGGTGAAAGATGACTTGGGGAATTTATCGCTTCAAATTGTAGAATCTGCCCAAGTCAACAAAAAGAACAAACAACAAGAGAAAATCTTGAAAAGTGCCACACATTTCAATCCGGTGGACATCGTCTGTGGAGTTTACGACTACCGTGGAAACAAGTTTGATTTGACGAGATTTGTCGATGAAAATGCTGTATTCATCGCAGAAAAAAGCATTGACGGCCAAACCATCAAAGCCCTTGAACTTCCGGGCTTGTGGAATGGCGGCATGGCAGACTGGAACACCGTTTTTGTGGAAGTGCCGCTCATCACGTTTAATCCGGTCAAAACCGTCAACGACCTGTTTAAGCCAGCTCATCAGGACAGATAAGCAAATAGTGTAACTCTTTTACACACCTTTTGTTTCCTGAAACTACCCATTTTTACACAGTTGATTTTCTATGGAATCAATTTCCACTCGATTACAAACCTTATTGTCAATAACTTAATGAAATGCATTGCGACAGTTTGAATACGGCATGATTGTTTGAAGGTATGAGGTGTATCTTAAATCGCGAATCATGTCTATCAACCAGTTTATTTCTTTCCTCTCGTTTGAAGGCCAAATGACACGTGCCAATCAAATACCCGTTTTGTTTGATGGCATCATGGACAGGGTTCTCAACCGAGATAAAGAAGATATAAAAATTTCTCAAGACCCGTACGATTGGGTTTAAAAAATAATTATCAAAAACCTATTAATCCGTTAATATCCAAACCTTTTTAACCATGAAAAAAGTAATTCTAATGACCGTGTTAATCCCGGTATTTCTCGTGTCGTGTGTTTCCAAAAAGAAATACATTGCTTTAGAAAGTGATTTGCAAAACACACGCAGCCAGCTACAAAAAACCACTGTAGAAAAAGAAGAACTCGAAGCCAAATTTGCCAAAATCGAAGCCAGAGTAGCCGAGTACAATGCCAAAATCAATTCGTTGAAAGAAGTTAATGACAATCAATTAGAGCAAGTGGGCAGCAAAGCAGTCATTTCAAAAAAAATGAAAGACCACATGAAGGCCACTTTGCAAAAAGTAAATCAAACCGAGTTGAGCAACGCCAAAACTTTGGAAGATTCTATCAACTTGGCGGTCTCTTATAACCTCAAACAATCGATTACCGACAACACCAACCAAGAAGATGTGGATATCAATATTGACAAAACAGTGGTGATGATTACCATTTCCGACAAAATGTTGTTTAAAAGCGGAAGCTACAGAGTGAGTGATAAGGCCGGAGATTTACTTCAAAAACTTGCCGATGTCATCAACTCCGAACCCAGCACCGAAGTGATGGTAGAAGGCCACACAGACAACAAAACCGTCAAACCGGGGTCTTCCGTTCGTGACAATTGGGACTTGAGCGTGCAAAGGTCTTCTTCCATCGTGAGGTTGCTTCAAGACAAATACAAAGTAGATCCTTCCAAACTAATCATTGCCGGTAGAGGAAGTTTTAAACCCTTGGTCGGCAACGACACAGACGATAACCGAGCCAGAAACAGAAGAACCCGAATCGTGATAATTCCGGATTTGGACAAGTTTTTTTCAATGCTTTAAGCTTATTTAATTCCCCCAAATTTTTACTTGCATACTACTAACACTATTTGAAAAGGGTGGGCTTCGGCCCGCCTTTTTTGTTCTGTTTACGGCTCAATATGCGCAATGAAACTGTGTACGCATTACACATTCAGAGATTAAGATAAACAGTATTATACAATTTTATTCAATGTGATTTAAAGCAAAATAAAATATAAAAGCATGATAATCAATTATATAAATTCAATTTAGAATAGATTTTAGACTCTTGGTATTGTATTTTCATTCTACCATCCAGTTAATAACCCTTAAATTATTTTATCATGAAAAAGTTAGTTTTTGCTTCGGCATTGGTTATCGGAAGTTTATCTGCCTTTGCGATAAATTCTCCCTTGATTGAAAACGAAATGGTAATCTTGATGGCGCAAGAAGAATTCAAAGAAATTGAACTGAGTGAAGTCCCCGATGCGATTTATTCAAGTCTTGCGGCTGATAATCCGGAATGGAAATTGACAAAAGCTTATGTCGATGAAAAAGAAATTTACAAGTTGGAAGTACAATCAAACCAAGGCGAAACATCCACACTTTACGCTGACAAAGAAGGCAAATGGATCCAAATCTAAAAGCGGTAAGTTTGGTTGGGTATTTAGGGAGATTGGCAACAATCTCCTTATTTTTTTAGCGTTTTAGAAGGAAGCATTTCGTATTTTTGTTAAAAAGTGGTCAACTCGATTATGTCAAAAATTCTCCTCATAGAAGATGATTTTGCGTTTTGTGAAATGCTGAAAAATTTCTTGTCAAAAAAATCCTTTGAGGTGGCAACTGCTCATTCCGCAAATGAAGGCAAGCAAAAATTGATCAAACAGCCTTTTGATTTAATTATATCAGACATCCGGTTGCCCGATTCGGACGGGATATTCCTGTTGACCGATTTAAAAAAAATACGCCCCGATGTCCCCGTGATTCTCATGACAGGGTATGCCGAAGTATCGATGGCAGTCGAAGCCATGAAAAAGGGAGCCTTTGATTATATCTCCAAACCGCTCAATCAAGACGAAGTGCTGACGATTGTCAACAAAGCGATTGAAGGCAAGGCAAATCTGATCGAGACCAATAACAAAGAAGCTTCGAAAATACAATTTTTCAATCCGCTACAAAGTGAAGCTTCGAAAATACTAAGCGAGTATATCAGCATCGTTGCACCAACCGATTTGTCTATCCTGATCAGTGGCGAAAGCGGGACGGGAAAAGAAGTCGTTGCCAAAACCGTCCACGAGAAAAGCCTGCGAAGCAAAAACAAATTTATAGCGGTTGACTGTGGAGCCATCCCGAAAGAAATTGCCGGCAGCGAACTTTTTGGGCACTTGAAAGGCTCGTTTACCGGAGCCATACAAGACAAAATAGGTTATTTTGAAGCGGCCAACGGCGGCACCTTGTTTTTGGATGAAATCGGAAATCTGTCTTATGAAAACCAAATCCAACTGCTTCGGGCCTTGCAAGAACGAAAAATAAAACCAGTAGGAGGCAACCACGAAATTGAAGTCGATTTCAGGCTGATTGTTGCCACCAATGAAGACCTGAAAGAAGCCGTCAAAAAGGGCGATTTCAGAGAAGATTTATACCACCGCCTCAACGAATTTTCCATCCATATCCCCAAACTGTCGGAAAGAAAAGAAGATTTGGTAGCCTTTGCCGAATATTTTTTGGACAAAGCCAACCGGCAACTCAACAAAGAGGTCATCGGTTTTTCGCCTGAAGTCCTTTCGTTTTTTAAATCATACTTTTGGCCGGGCAATATCCGGGAGCTGCATAACATCATCAGGCGAGCGGTTTTGCTCACGCAAGGCGATTTCATACAACTGGGCGTTTTGCCCAAAGAAATTATCCTCAATCAAACAGGAAAACCGGATTTTGTGTTGTTTGACAAAGAAAGCCATGAGAAAGAACAAATTTTTGACGCATTGAAAAAAACTAATTTCAACAAAAGCAAAACCGCCACCTTGCTCAACATCAGCCGAAAAACACTTTACAACAAACTGAAACTGTACAAACTCGGTTAGGCCTCTGAAGCTGTCAGGTTTCGTGTGATATGCCCGCATTCCACTTCGAGTGCAGTTAGTTCGCTGTCCGAAAATTGGATTTTTTCGGCTCGTTCGAGTTTTTCCAAAAGCACGACTGCTTGATGAGCTTCAAACTGACGAAACATCGGTAACATGCGGTGCGCGATTTTGTTGATCTCCTCAGAATTGTTTTCTGCCTTATTTTTTTTTAAAAGGATCAGGTTTTCACGGGTGCTTTTCACGAAAACGTCAATCACCTTTTTGATGGCAACCGGATCGTTTTGAAGCATTTCGTTCAAGTGTTTCAGAGTCAATCCATATTCGAGTTTTGAAGAGGCTGCTTGAACCTGTTTTTCTTTTTTCTCAATACCGATGTCACCGAATTTTTGCAAGGTTACTAAAAGTTGTTCGGGCAGGAAGGGCTTGTTGATGACCGCACTGAAACCCATTTTTACAAACGAATCGTTTTCAGTTTTGGTTCTGCCGGTGATGGCGATAACGGGTTGGTTTTTGTATCCGTACTTCGGATTATTACGGATTAAATTGAGAAAATCAATGCCGGTTTGCATGGGCATTTCGATGTCGGTAACGGCAAGGTCAAAAGGATATTTTTCCATAAAATCCAAGGTTTTTTGAACCTTGCCAAAACAATAAACTTTCACACGGTATTGTTTTAAAATTTCTTCAATCAGACTTAAAATGGCAGCATCATCGTCCGTGACAATTATTCTTAAAGGTTGTCCGGTTTTTGGGGAATAAGTTGCAATCGTTTCCTTCCTGTCCGGTATTTCCAGCGGAATCTTCAGGGTGAAAATACTTCCCTTACCAGGCGAACTTTCTAATGACAAGCTGCCGCCCATCAATTCCGCCAATCGCTTGGAAATGGCCAGACCCAAACCCGCGCCGCCAAACTTTTTTTCGATAGATTCGGATGCTTGGGTGAATTCTTTGAAAATATCGGTTTGCCTTTCCTTCTCAATCCCGATGCCGGTGTCTTGAATGGAAATGGCAACTTTCTGAATGTTTTTGAATCTATCGATGATTCTTGTTTTTACTTTGATGGAGCCGCTCTCGGTAAATTTAATCGCGTTGCCCAACAAATTGGTTAATATCTGTTTGATTCGGAAAGGATCGCCAATCAAATTATCTTTCAAGTCACGGTCAAATTCTATTGTAAGGCCAATCGGTTTTTCATCCAAAGAATTCATGAAAAGATTGACCACTTCTTCGATGGTATTTTTCAACACGAAAACCCGATGTTCAATTTTAATTTTTTGACTTTCCAACTTTGCGTAATCGAGTAAATCGTTGGATAATTTGTTTACGTATTGAGCCGATTGATCCATGTTTTCTAAATAATACAATTGTTTTTTATCCAATTGGGTTTGTTTAATCATGGCGGTGTAGCCGAGCAAACTGCTCAGTGGAGACCGCAAATCGTGGCTGACGGTCGAAAGCAGTTGTTCCCGGTTTCTGAGCAATGAGGAAGTCAGTTCGTTTGCTTTTTCCAGTTCTTTGCGCAATTTTTGGCTATGGAAAAAATCGTTTAAAATCAGGAAGGAAAACAACAGGGCAATCAATATTCCTGCAATGGAAGCCAGCAGGAGCAGGGTCGAATTACTCTTGAGCAGCCGATTCCGTTCTTGTGCCAATTGTGTATAGTTTTCATATACTTCCGACTCGATGTTGGTCAGAATTTGCCGGATTTGCTGCGAGATGATGTTGTCGTTTTCCCAAAGCGCATTCTCTGCCCCGGCGATAATTCGTTGTTGGGTTGCCGCATCAGCTTTTACCTTTGAAAGCAGCTGTTTGGTAGTCACTACGATGGAATCGATGGTTTGCTCATCGAGTTTTCGGTTTTCTTTTTCCGGCCGGTTTTTGTTGAGCAAATTCACGATTTCACTCATCAGCGCCCGCTCGCGGGGAGACAATATTTCAGGATTTTTGCGAAAATCTTCTATATTTACTTTACCCAAAACTGTTTCGATGTTCGATAGTTTTTCAATCGCTGTTTTCAAATAAGCATCGGTATTGTTGTTGGTGAAGATGGCGCGCAATTCGTGGTAGTTGTCTGCCTTTTTTTGGAGTAAGATTTTTGTGCTGTCGATGAGTGCAATCTGTTTTGCGACAGGAATAATCTCTTTCAGCGAGTCGATTTTTTCAATCAATTTTTCATTTTGAATCAGGAAAACTTCAAAGTTTTCCCGCTGTTCCGACCGCACAGCCACCCGCGCGTAACTTTCGTTCTGATAAAGCTCGGACAGCAACTCGCTTACCCTGAATACCTTGCTCTGATTGGACAAAGATTCCCTTTGCAAAGACAAATACCGTGCGATTTCGCCATACAAGTACCAACCCGCCGCGATGGCCAAAACAGCCAACGCGAGATAGCCTAACAGGACTTTGAGCGTTATGCGGAACCGGGTTGATTGCATGTTTAAAAGTAGGGAAACTTTATGGCAAACAAAAAATAATGGTTTTTATTGCAAAATCATCCAAACACTTGTATCTTTGCCCCGTCTCAAAGGGGTGCTAAACCCGACAACGTCGGTCTAAGCTGAGATTATACCCATCGAACCTGGGCAGGTAATGCTGCCAAGGAAAACAAGTCCGGCTCGATACGGACAAAAAAATTAATATAAACCATAGAATAATGACCCCTTTTATTCGTAAATATTTTTTTACGGATGAAAATCTTTTATTCCACATTTACCAAACCTCACAGGTTTTTAAAACCCGTGAGGTTTAGCCTCAGCTTCCAAAACCTTTTGGTTATAAGCTGCTTACTTTTTTTCACTTGCTTTGTCAGCATCGCCAGCGCGCAGACTTTCAGACTTTCAGGTACGGTCTTAGACAGAAATCTCAGTCCGTTAGGCAACGCCAACATTCTTGTGCAAAACACGGCTTATGCCACGTTTACCGATGAAAAAGGGCAATTCGTGTTGCAACTTCCGCAAGGGAACTACACCCTCATTCTCAGTTATTTGGGTAATAAAAAAACAGAAACGGTTGCCCTTAGCGAAGATTTGGTTTTGAATGCCGTCTTCGAAAACATCGATATTGAACTTCAGGAGGTCATGGTTTCGTCCACACGTGCCGGCAGTAAAGACCCGATGACATTTGTCAACATCGGCAAAGAAGCGTTAGGGAAACGCAACCTCGGGCAAGACATCCCCATTTTACTGAACAACCAAACCGCGGTAGTCAGCACCAGCGACAACGGCTCGGGCGTGGGCTACACGGGCTTGCGCGTCCGCGGCTCGGATGCCACGCGTGTCAACGTCACCATCAATGGCGTTCCGTACAACGATGCCGAATCGCAGGCTACTTTTTGGGTCGATATTCCCGATTTTGTTTCTTCGGTAGAAAACGTACAAATCCAACGCGGCGTGGGAACTTCGACCAACGGCGCGGGAGCTTTCGGGGCGAGCATCAACTTCCTTTCCGATGCCGTTAGTACAAGGCCTTATGCCGAAGTGTCCGGTTCGTTCGGCTCCTTCGATACCCGGAAAGCAACCGCCAAATTCAGTACCGGCATCCTCAACGATCATTTTGAATTTAACGGCAGAGGCTCGATTATCAAGTCAAACGGATACATCGATCGAGCTACTTCCGATTTGAAATCCTATTATTTATCCGCTGCTTATTTCGATGGCAAAACCCAAATCAAAGCCATTGCTTTCGGCGGTTCGGAAGTGACCTATCAGGCTTGGTTCGGCATCGACAAAGAAACCTTGAAAACCAACAGAAGATTCAATCCCGCCGGGATGTATTCGGATGACGAGGGAAACATCTTTTTCTACGAAAATCAGGTGGACGATTACAAACAAGATAATTATCAGTTGCATATCTTTCGTCAGTTGGATGAAAATTGGTCTGCAAACTTGGCAATACACTACACGTTTGGGCGCGGGTTTTTTGAAGAATACAAAGAAGACGCAGATTTTGCAACCTATGGGTTTACACCCGTTTTGGTGGATGGAAATTTAATCAGTTCGACCGATTTGGTCCAACGCCAATGGCTCGACAACGATTTTTATGGAACCACTTTTTCCGTCAAATACAAATCAAACCCGGTTGAATTCGATTTGGGCGGAGCTTGGAATCAGTATGACGGCGAGCATTTCGGCAAATTGGTTTTTGCCAACATCGGCGGAAGCAAATCCGGGCAGGAATTGTATTTTAACGTGGGCAACAAAACCGATGCGAATATCTACGCGAAAGCCAATTACCAACTGTCAGAGAAATTATCAATCTATGGCGACCTGCAATTGCGTTATGTCGATTATTCTATCCGGGGAGAAGACTTGGGCTTTGTCGATTTGGGGGTTAAAGATTTTTTCGCCTTTTTCAATCCCAAAGGCGGGTTGTCCTATCAAATGAATGAGAAAAGCAATTTGTACGCGTCTTATGCCAAAGCACATCGCGAGCCGAACCGCACCGATTTTGAAAACGGCAGCCCCGAACCCGAATCGCTCGATGATTACGAAGCCGGTTGGCGGTACAATGATGCCAAAAAATCCATCAGCCTGAATGTCTATTGGATGGATTACAGCAACCAATTGGTGCTCACCGGCGCTTTGGACGATGTGGGCAACCCCATCCGGCAAAACAGCGGCAAAAGCTATCGAATCGGGGTGGAAGCCGAAGCAACGCTCATGCTCGGCAACCGATGGGTTTGGTCGCCCAACGCTGCCTTTAGTTCCAACAAGAACAGGAATTTTAAAGCCTCGCTCGACGGCGAAACCATCGATTTGGGGACGACCCACCTGCCTTTTTCACCGGAAATCGTGCTGAACAATGCGATTACTTACTTGCCAAAGCAGAATATAGAAATCAGTTTGCTGTCTAAATATGTGGACGAACAGTACATGGGCAATTTGGATCATTCCTCTTCCAAATTAGGCAGTTATTTTGTCAGCGATTTGTCTGTGCGTTACAGTTTAGGCGCACGGGAGTTTTTCAAGGATATCACCTTCACTTTCTTGGTGAACAACCTCTTTGACAGGCAATATGTTTCGAACGGTTTTTGGGGCACATTCAACTTCGAAAACCCGGACAAAACGAGCGGCACGGAAACCGGTTTTTTCTCCGGGTTCTACCCGCAGGCGGGCATCAACGTTTTGGGTGGGATTTCCCTGAAATTTTAGGCTGAATACAATCGAAACTGAAAGTTTAACAATATTTTCGATGAAATGCTCGAAAAAATCGATGAACGGTGATTAGGGTGACTGCTACTTAATCAGATATATAGATAGCAAAAACTAACTTTGCAGCTTTAAAATAAAGACCGCTCAGTAAAATACGGAAAATGAGCGGCCATTTAAAATTAAAGCCCATGCCCAAATTTACTTTTTTACAGTCTTTCAAGAAACTAACGTTCTTATTTTTTTTTACTTTTTCTTTCAGTCAAGCCCAAATAGATTTGGCTTCGTGGGCTTTGACTAACAATGGCAATCCGGTGAATCTGCAACCGGAGGTAAATGCCGGAGCATTCACAAGTGTTGGATTGAGAAATGTCGGATTCAGCACTACGGGTGTTTCTGCAAATCATTGGACTACCAATAGAAACTTGTCTCAGAATACCGATTATTACCAGATTTCTATCAAACCGACAGCTGGGGAGGCACTCTATATAAACAATCTTACTTTGACACATCGGAGAATTGACAGAGCATCGGGTAGTCGTAATATGGGGCCTAGAAAATATACCATTCGATATTCAACCGACAATTTTTTTACTTTTACGGATTTGGTTACGAATCAACCAACAGACCCCAATGGAATTTCCGAGACACTTCCCTTAAATATTTTTGTGAATGATAGGCAAACTTTGCGAGTTCGTTTTTACGGTTATGATAGTGGAACATTAGGTAAAGGCAGCGAATGGCAAATTGATGCCAACACGCTCAAAGTGAATGGATATGCTAGATTGTGTGGAGATTTTATTGTCGGGGTTGCAAACGGCTTGCCGTTTAATAGTTTAACCAATGCCGTGGAAGCCGTCAATAAATTGGGCGTAAAATGTGCCGTCAATTATCTCTTGGATGATTCAAACTATAGTACGAATGAATCATTTCCGATTACAATCAATCAATTTACTGGGACAAGTGCCACAAATCTCTTGACCATACGACCCAATGCGGGGAAAACAGTTGTCATTCAAGCTAATGATATTAATACATTTACGGGCATTCCTGCGGTTTTTAAATTTTTAGGAGCCGATAATATTTCCATAAACGGAAGCAATAATGTTGGTGGTAATTCAAAAGATTTAATAATCCGAAATAATAACTCGGTAAGTTATGTAGCTCGTTCTGTAGTCTGGATTGCAAGCTCGGGAACTAATGCATCTCAAAATATTACAGTAAAAAACACGCTTTTAAAACAAGGTTTTAGAAATGGTGATTTTGTTCCAAACATCGGAATATATTCCGGAAATAATACATCACCTGAATTGAATATTGAAGATGCAAGTGCGGCAAATTCTAATATTTTGTTGGAAAACAATGATTTTGAAAATATTAAACAAGGGGTATATATAAATTCAGGAACTAATAGATCAAGTAACGTTCAGGTGATTCAAAACAGTATTGGAAGCAATTTAGATACTGAGAAAGCTGTTTTAGGTATTTATATTAAAAACACAGATTCTTTCACAATAGACAATAATACAATCGATGGTGTTTTGGTTTCTAATTTTCATACCCCTAATTTATATGGTGCGATTTATATAGATGAGAATTCTACTCAGGGGATTATAAGTATGAATAAAATTTTAAACGTAATTCAAACGAACGGAAACGGGATTTCAGGAATTAGACTTTCATCAAAATCTTCTAATGCAAATATTTCGGTGTTCAACAACTTTGTTTTGGATGTTCGTGCGCCTGGAAGTGGTGGCGTTAATGAAAACGGTTTTGGTATCGGTATATTTTCAGGTAGTAATTATAAAATTTATCATAATACGGTTAAATTGGTTACTAGTCAGAATTTGGGAATTTCTGCCGCACTTTTTATTGATGTTTCAGCATCAAATCAATTGGATATTCGAAACAATATTTTGGTCAATGCTCAGACTTCGGGAGCAATTAGATTTGCGATTTATTCTAATGTTACCAATCCTAACAATTTCACTGGCTTAGATTTTAATAATTATGTGTCAAATCAACACATAGGAAGTTGGGGAAGTCATTTTACTACACCTTTAAATATAAAGTCAACTTTGTCAAGTTGGCAAGCTGTAAGCACCAAAGATCAAAATTCAGTTTCAATAAATCCGGTTTTTATTTCTTCAAATGACTTGCATCTTTTGAATGGGAGCAACGACAGTCTTGATAACATTGGCACTCTCATAAGTTCTGTTTCTATGGATATCGATAATCAGTCTAGAAGTTTGGCAACACCTGATATGGGTGCAGATGAATTTGGACCTCCACCTTTGTGTTCGAATACAACCACTTGGACAAATTCCGGCTGGAATAGCGGTTTGCCTACGATCAACAAGAAAGTAATTCTCAACGAAAATTATGATACCGCTACAAACGGCGATTTCGAGGCTTGCGAGTTAAAAATAACTTCCAACAAAACACTTGCCATAGCTCCAAACAGTCTAGTAAAGGTAAATTATGGCATAGAGGTAAAACCAAGTGCAGGCTTGATCATAACAGATTCCGGTAGCTTAGCACAAATAGACGACAACGCAGTCAACACGGGAAACATAACCGTTGAAAGAAACACAACGCCGGTCACCAAATTCGATTTTACTTATTGGTCCTCGCCTGTCTCCGGGCAGACACTTTTTAACCTGTCAACCAACACACTAAAGGATAAATATTTTTCTTTTGACACCGCTATCCAAAATTGGAAAACTGAGATGAACGGGACTTCCGTCATGGCTCCCGGCGTTGGTTATATCATCAGGTCGCCTCAGCCTTATAGCAGTTCTGTTCCAAGCCTGTTCCAAGCTACTTTTTCCGGCACACCAAACAATGGTGTTATCAATGTCAATATTCCTTTGAATGCAGCAACAACCGGAAATTTCGCCCTGATAGGCAACCCCTATCCGTCTGCCGTTGATGCCGATGCATTTATCAACGCGAATGCCACAGTGTTGAATGGTGCGCTTTATTTCTGGACACACAACACGCCGATTTCAACTAATATATACCACGCCAACGACTATGCGGTTTACACCCTGATGGGTGGTGTTGGGACAAGCGGAAACCCAACTCCTCCTACCGGCAAAATTGCATCCGGACAGGGCTTTTTTGTAGATTTAAAAGATGGGCTTGGCGCCAGTGCAAATCTTGTTTTCAACAACAGCATGCGGGTCGCCACCGCCAATCAAAATGCGCAGTTTTTTGCCGCCAACCAATCGCGGGCTACGGTAGAACTTGCCACGGCGGACACAGCCACACAAGCCGCTTCAAAAAGCAGGTTATGGCTCAACTTGACCAACGATCAAGGTGCGTTTAGCCAAACTTTGGTTGGCTACGCCGATGCGGCTACCAACGGTTTCGACCGATTATTTGACGGTTTATTTTTGGATGGTTTCGAAAATGTAATCTCATTCTATAGTTTGTTGCAAGACCAGTGGCTTTCCATACAGGCTAAAGCAATGCCTTTTGACAACAAAGACATAATCCCATTGGGTTATAAATCAACCATAGCCGGAACTTTCACCATTTCTATCGCCGATTTGGATGGTTTGTTTGGGGATCAAGATGTTGTCTTGGAAGATAAATTGATGGGTACAACACAACTGCTCAAAGAATCGGACTATACTTTTACAACTGAAAAAGGTACTTTCAACGATCGATTTGTGATAAGCTTCCCAAATAAAACTTTGAGTGCAGTTGATTTTGTTTCAGATGAATCGGCTGTTCAGATTTTTTCTACTGGAAACCAACTGACAATCAAATCAGTCAACGAATCTATTTTGGTTGTTGCGGTTTATGACATTACCGGACGAAAATTATTTTATAAATCAGGTATCGATTTAAATGAAATAATCTTGCCTATACAAAAATCCAATCAACTCTTGATTGCTAAAATCGGGTTGGAAGGCGGCAATAAAATCACGAAGAAAATACAGTTTTAACCTGCTTAATGCCCCACGGACAGATATTCTTTTAAGGTGTCTGTCTGAGGGTTTTCAAAGAGTTCGCCAGGTAAACCCTGTTCGATGATTTCCCCGAAATACATAAATGCCACGTAGTCGGCCAATCGTTTGGCTTGGCGCAGAATATGGGTAACCAACACAATCGAGTATTCTTGGCTTAATTCTTTGAACTGTTCTTCGATCTTTCTGCTCGAAATAGGGTCGAGTGCTGAAGTGGGCTCGTCGGCCAAAATTACTTTGGGTTCAATAGCCAATCCTCTTGCCAAACACAATCTTTGTTGCTGGCCGATGGATAAACTGCCTGATGAACTTTTGAGACGGTCTTTCACTTCTTCCCAAAGTGCTACTTTTTGTAGGAAAAATTCGATGCGGTGATTTTGCTCGGTTTTGTTGGAAATGCCTTTAAGTTTTAAGGCATACCGTATATTGTCAGCAATGCTTCCCGGTAGTGGATGCGGTCGTTGCGAAAGCAAGCCCATTTGTTGGCGTAGGCTGTAAACATCTGTTTTTTTGTTCAAAATATCTTGGCCTTTAAACAAGACAGCCCCCTCAGTCCGGATGTCTGGGTAAATGTCGGTCAGCCGGTTAAAGGTTTTCAGAAGGGTTGTTTTCCCACAACCTGACGGTCCTAACAATACCGTGATGCCTTTTTCCGGAATGTTCAGATGGATGTTTTTTAATGTCTGCTGTTTCCCGTGCCAAAGGTTGAGCGACTGCACGCTCAATATAGATTTAGAACTATTTTTAGTCATGATTTTGCGCGAATCTATTTGTGTTTTAGATGCTAAATCTACTGTTTTTGTACTCATGTAGTGCGATTTTTAGACAGTTTTTTACTGATAATTCGAGATGAAATACTGATTACCAATATGATGATGGTCAGTACAGTAGCTGCCGCGTAGGCGCGAGCTTTTACTTCAGGGATTGGTGAGCTGAGTTGGAAGAAAACGGCCAAAGGTAAAGTGGCGGCAGGCTCTGTCAGGCTTTCCGGAATGTAATCCGTATAACCGGCGGTGAAAAGTACGGATGCCGTGTCGCCGATGCCCTTGCCCAATGCCATCAAAAAAGCAGTGGTAATGCCCGGTATTGCTTGCTTAAACAGAAACCGGAATCCGATTTCACCTTTATAAAACCCCAACGAGAGTGCAGATTCAAACAAGTCTTTAGATACGTGTTGGAGGGTTTCGTCCATGGCCCGAATCATCACGGGGCTTATCAACAAGGAAACCGTGATGATGGCTGCCAAAAGCGAAGTTGGCCAGCCCATCAACAACATTAGGTTGAAACCGAACGCGCCATAGACAATCGGCGGCACACCCCACAATACATCCAACCACAAGCGGATCCGTTTCTGAATTTTTGGGAACTGGAACAGGTAGGTATGAATGAATAAAGCAACAGGTATGCTGATGATACAGGCAATCAAGGAGGCACCAACGGCCAGATACAAAGATCCGATGATGGCGTTTAGAATACCGCCTTCTTTGCCAAAATAATAACCGCCTTTCGGAATCTGGCTGACGATGTCCCACGAAAGCGCGGGTATTCCTTTGATGAAAATCCCGGCGATGATGCTGAACAAGACCACCACGATAAGTAAAGTGACGATGCCTAAAACAATTTTGACAATGTTTTCTGTTTGATATTTATTGATGCGCATTATTTTATCTTGAATTTCCAATCTATTTTGTCACCGGAGCTTTTGTCAAACGCAGATAGGGTTTTACTTTTCTGAATCCGGGGAATCTTTTTTCGGCTTCTTCGTCACTAACTGATGGGACAATCACTACATCGTCCCCTTTTTCCCAATTAGCAGGTGTTGCCAACTGGTGGTTTGCTGTCAGTTGCAAACTGTCAATCACGCGGATGAGTTCGTAGAAATTGCGCCCGGTAGAGGCGGGATAGGTGAGAGTCAATTTGATTTTTTTATCCGGGCCGATGATAAAGACCGAGCGGACAGTTGCTTTTTCCAACGCATTCGGATGAATCATGTCATACAATGTGGCCACTTTTTTGTCTTCGTCGGCGATGATGGGAAAATTGACCGTCGTTTCTTGGGTCTCTTCAATGTCTTTGATCCAGTTTTTGTGATCTGCGAGCGGGTCAACGCTCAGTGCGATAACTTTCACATTGCGTTTGTCAAATTCGGTTTTGAATTTGGCGACGGTGCCTAATTCGGTGGTGCAAACAGGCGTGAAATCGGCTGGATGTGAAAACAACACGCCCCAGGCGTTGCCGAGCCATTCGTGGAAGCAGATTTTGCCTTGGGTAGTTACTGCTTCAAAATCGGGGGCGAGATCGCCCAATCTTAGATGTGCCATGATTTTTATTTTTTAATTAATATTCAGCGAGATATTTTTTTGAATGTGTAATTGCTGTTTTTAGGTAGTCTTTTGGGTTAGGGATAGGAGTGGAAATCCTTTTTTTGAATAAAAAAAGATTGGAACGGATAGCCCGGCTCCAACAAGGCTATGAAATAGACTTCGTTGGGGAAACGCCCAAATAATTGTTTCGACTTTGCTATTCTTCATAGGATTAGTTTTTTAATAATTTTCAATCACGCCTTCGCTTGATAATGCCTAATGACTTTATGGGACAGGTAGTTGAAAAACACCACAATCAAAAGCAGTATCAAAGCCGACAGCATCAGGGCGGCATCATACATGGGAATCGACATCATTTCGCCATAGTTGTTTGCTAATAAAGCCGGCAGCGGATAGCCGGCATCAAAAATACGAGCGGGGATTTGCACTACATTTCCGACAACCATCAGCACAGCGATGGTTTCGCCAAAAGATTTACTCATTCCCAAAGTGAATGAAGCAATGATGCCGGGTTTGAGTTTTTTGAGAAACACATCTTTGATGGCTTGCCAATGGCTTGCTCCGAGCGAAAGCGCCGTTTCTTTGAGTTCGGAGGTAACCGACTCAAACAATTCCAACAACATATTGAGCACATAAGGCATCACGGAAATGGAGACCACAATACCGGCAGCCAATATTGAATATCCTGTCGGGTTTTGCGCACCTTGTTGTTTGGCCCAATTTCCAACAATCGGCACGATGGTAATCACGCCCCACAAACCAAAGATTACGGAGGGCATACCTGCTAAAATATCGATGGCAGCCCTCAAAATCCGGGAAATCCATCTCGGCGCAAATTGGGTGATGTAAATCGCGGAGGAAAGGCAAACCGGAATCATGATGATGAGCCCGACTCCGGCGACAAAAACTGAACTGCTGATGAACGGGAATAGGCCGAAATTGCCTTGGGAAGGCGACCAAACCGAGCCGAATAAAAGCTTGCCTAAATCATCCGGATTCAAGAGGGGCCAAGCCTTGTACAGCAAGGAAAACCCAATGGCCAATGGCAATATCAAAATGATGGACAACGCGATTTGCATCCACGTTTTTCTGAAAAGTTCGATAGGTTTTCGGAGGGCAATTGACATTTTATAGTTTTTTAATTTCATCTGCTATTTTAGCATCTTCGAGTAGAATGTATCCATTCGGCACCACAAAAGCCCGGCCTTTGGTGAGCACCCAATTCAAAAATATTTTGACAACTTTGGACTGTGGCTTGCCTTTGGATACCAAAAACAATTCGCGTGCCGGAGGCGAGGGGTATCTGCCGTCGGCTATGGCTTTGGTGATTTCGCCTAAGTTGTGGTAAAAATTTTCATCCGGATCGATTGTCCCGTTGCTGTTGATGTCAATCGGGGCAACATCTACGCCCGGATATTTTTCACCCGAATTCAAATCATACACATAAATAACGTTGTTGAATCCGATTCCTTTCGGGTCGTTTTTGACAGCTTCGGCCAAACCCGGATCGCCAAAAACCCCGATACCTTTGAGTTCTTCTTGGGCTTTCCCGCCCAAGTATTTCACCCATACTTCTGCGGCGCCGGAAGCGTCTGAACGGGTATATACATTCACTTCATTTTTGGTGTTTTTCCAAACTTTTTTGCCGTCTTTCAAGAAGTAGGAAGCCAAAGTTTCCTGTTTCAAGCCTTTTTTTTTGATTTGGCCTATGATTGGGTTTTGGCTACTGATGGTTGGTATAACGGCATCTTTGGTCACGGCGAAGCCATAAGCTCCTTTTTTAACTTCAACCGGGCTTATGTCTTTAGAATACAGAGCCAAATCGGAAGCGCCTGCCAGTACATCGACCATGCCTTTTCCGGCTCCGCCGGCGGAGATGTTGAACTTGACATCCGGGTATTCTTTTCTGAATTCTTCGGCCCATACGTTTGCCAGCGGGTAGAGTGCGAAAGCTCCGGAAAGGGTTATTTTTCCTTCAATTTTCCCGGTGGCATTGTTTTCCGATTTTTTTTGGTTGTTGCAAGCGGATAAAAGCAGCAAAAAGAGGATAGGCAGCGATATGTTTTTTATGAGTTTCATTTATTCATTTTTAAAAATCAATTTTTCCAATTGAACAGTTCGGGTTTGAAAGTAACCATTACAAAAGCCCAATCTTGGTAAGCATTGGGTGATATTCTGTTTTGTATCCGTTCCATTGACCGGGTTATGAAAGCATAGGAATATCCCAAATCTATTTCGGTGTATTTATTGGGATTAAACCGTATCAACAAATCATTTTCAAAGCCTAAAAATTTATCTTGCGATTGGGTTTCACCTGCCGGAATGAAATTATTGGACGAATAGAAAAGATGATAATCCGAACGAAGTGTCAGTTTTTCATTGACTTTGTAAAAGTTGAATAAATAAGGCGCGATCAATCCCGTGTTGTTCAGGTCATTTGGAAATCGGGTGAAAAAGTCCATAGACCCGAGGAATCTATGATTTACGCCGTATAACGGTTCAAAGGATTTGGATGTAGCACTCTGTTTTTCGTCGTTGTCCCCACTGAAAATTTCCGCTCCCAATCTAAAAGTCCAGCGTTTTGAAGGGGTGTATTTTATTTCCGGCTGAAAATAGAATGCGCTTAAACTTTGTCCAACCGGAGTACGCCCGTACTGAAAGTACCCGGCTAAGGTGTAATAAAAATCACCATCGGTATATTCAATTCTTCCGCCGCTTGTAAACCGGGCATGATTGGTTTTGGTGTTTTCGGGGTCTTGAAAACCATCTGCCACATTAATTCCAGTGAGGGTTAACTTATCCGTTGCATTGTATTTGAGAAAATTGGCAAACAAATATTTGTAGTTGTTGAATCCTTCAGGTGAAAAATCGATTTCAAAAAAACGGTTTTGTGCACCTTTTTCTTGATTAAAAGCTGCGATCAAGTCTCCTTCCAGTTTTTTGTTTTTGTAGATGAGCCTGACAGCATCGTGCGCACCACCATTTTGCCGCCAATTATTTTGTGCAAACAAACGTTGATTGTCATACATGATTTTTTGCCTTCCTACACGAATACCGAGATTTTTGGTAATAGTTGGTTCTACATAAGCTTCAAATATTTGAAGGCTCCCGTCAGTTGAGCGTGGGTCTTGCTCACCCCAAACACGTATGTCTTGTATGGATGTATGAAAAATAAAGTTTTTCATTTTGTAGTTCAAGTACAACCGGCTACGTTGATTGGTAAAAAAAGCAGCTTCGGTGTCTGCAGTTCGAATTCTTCTGTATCCGTTTCTGTATTCGGTTCTGGGCCTGAATTCCAGCGCAATTTTAAATTCTTTATCACCGGAACTTTTAGAAACCAATTGATTACTTTCTTTCAACAGTGAATCGGCTTCTGTTTGAGAAATTATTCCTTTTTTTAATAAGAGGTTAAGCAGGTCTTGGTTTTTTTCTTGTGCTAAAGATGAGAGAGCAATGAAAAACACCAAAAGAGTAGAGATAGATTTTATTTTTAATAACATTTTTTGAATTTAAAAGTCAATAGTTTTATTTTTTCAGGCCGACAAAGGTGTTTTGAAAACGCAAATCATTCCTTCACAGAGAAATTGGAAATGCCCAACGTCACATGCAACAGCACATAAGATTGAAAAAATTAAAACTAAAAAAAATTTGCGACTTCACATTCTTATTTTGCGACAAATTTATAAATTCTATCGAATATGTAGAGTATAATATTAATTTTTTTTATTCTTCAGGTGTTAAAAATGATTGAATGGTCGTGTTGACCATGATTAAACGGGTTTGTTCGCGGATTTTGGCGAACTCTCTCTTGAGTGCACAAGTGGTTTCGTCCAAGCAATCATCACAACTTTCATAACGCAAAAGGGAGACGCAGGGAAGCAGGGCAATATTGCCGTCGAAGAGGCGATAAATATCAGCCACAGTGATTTCGGCAGGATTTTTTTTCATGTAGTAACCTCCGCCGTAACCTTGTTTGCTGCCCAAATAACCTGCATGCTTGAGTTCGAGTAGGATTTGCTCCAAGAATTTTTTCGGGATGTTTTGAGCCTTTGATATATCGGCAGTAAACAGGTTTCCTTGCTCATAATGCTCGGCTAAGGCAATGAGCGCTTTGACAGCATACTTACATTTTTTAGACATCATATAGGCAAATTTACTAAAAAAAGGGTATAAAAAAAGCGGCTTTTTGAGAAGCCGCTTTTAAGTTTACTGAATGAGGTTTCCGTCTTGATCGTGGAAACGGTATTCTAAGTACGTGTAAGCATCTTGGGGTAGGATTTTTACCCATTTTTTGTAATCCAAGAACCATTTTGTTCTGATGGATGGGAAACCGTTGGTCAAGTAAGCGGCGATAAAAGGGTGAGCTGAAATCGTAACTCGCTTATTTTCCCTGACAATTTTTTCTATGCGATCCGAAATTTTGTTGATTAGAACGATAGGAGGTTCGACAAGCCCGTTTGGTGAAGGGTTCTCTTCCAAAGTTTCTATGTTCATTTCCGGACGTACGCGTTGCCTGGTAATTTGTATCAAACCAAATTTACTCGGTGGGAGTATTTTGTGTTTGGCTTTGTCATCTCTCATTTCTTCACGAAGGTGGTCAAACAAGGTTTTGCGGTGTTCGATGCGGTTCATGTCTATAAAGTCAATGACAATGATGCCGCCCATATCGCGGAGTCTGAGTTGGCGTGCTATCTCGGTAGCAGCAATCAAGTTGACTTCCAGCGCGGTGTCTTCTTGGTTTTTGGCTTTATTGGAACGGTTGCCACTGTTCACATCGATGACGTGAAGGGCTTCTGTGTGTTCGATGACAAGATAAGCGCCTTTGCTCATCGAGATGGTTTTGCCAAATGAAGTTTTTATTTGCCTTTCGATGCCAAAGTGCTCGAAGATGGGCTGTTGAGGAGATTGATACAATTTTATGATTGAAGTTTTTTCGGGTGCAATTTGATGCACATAATCTTTAATTTCCAAGAAAAGTGTTTCGTCATCTACATAAATTCCCGAGAACGAATCGTCAAACAAGTCTCTCAAAATAGAAGAGGCTCGATTGAGTTCGCTGAGAACTTTGGAGGGGAGAGGTGCTTTCTGGATTTTCTTGCACATGGCCACCCAACGATTGTAGAGTGACTGCAAGTCTTGTTCGAGTTCTGAAATTGTTTTGCCTTCGGCTACGGTTCGGATGATGACACCAAACCCTTTTGGTTTGATGGTTTCCATTAATTTTTTGAGTCGGCTTTTTTCAGTTTTGTTTTCTATTTTTTGGGAAATAGAAATTCGGTCTGAGAAAGGGACTAACACCAAAAACCTGCCGGCTAAGGACAGCTCTGAACTGATGCGGGGGCCTTTGGTAGAGATGGGTTCTTTCACGATTTGCACCAGCAACGATTGATTGGGATGCAAGGCATCTGCGATGCTTCCGTCTTTGTCGATTTCCGGATCAAACTGAAAATTCTTCAATGCATAATCTCTCAGTTTACCTGTGCTTACACGTTTTACGAATTTCAACAAAGAGGTGATTTTGGGACCTAAGTCATGGTAATGCAAAAAAGCATCTTTTTCATAACCTACATTAACAAAAGCGGCGTTTAGCCCAGGAACAGGTTTACGGATTTTGGCCAACATGATGTCGCCTACCGAAAATTTGTTGTGGTCTTTCTCTTTGTATAATTCTGTTAGTTTTCCATCTTTTAACAAGGCGAAAACAACTTCAGAGGAACTTGATCTGATGATTAATTCTTTGTTCACTCTAAGGGAGTTTTTTATCCATACAATTTCTTATACAGATGGATTAAACAATAATTTACACAGGATTTTTACCTGTTGAAGCCTATCGCAACAGAAAATTTCTAAACACGATAAGTTTCATTTTCAAAGAACGTGGGGATTAAGAAGAAGTAGATTAATCTACTTCTTCTTTTTGTGACGATTGGCTCTTGCGCGTTTTTTGCGCTTGTGCGTTGCTACTTTATGTCGTTTCCTTTTTTTACCACTTGGCATTTTCTCTCAGGTTAAGGGTTGATAAATATTAAATTACTTTTACGCTTGCTTTCACACCTTCCACAAATATTTTGGCAGGTTTGAAAGACGGAATGTTGTGTGCCGGAATTTTAACAGTGGTGTTTTTGGAGATGTTTCTGCCTAACTTTTCTGCTCTGGTTTTGATGATGAAGCTACCAAAGCCTCTTAAATAAACGTTTTCACCGTCTTCTAGCGAAGTTTTTACTTCTTGCATGAGTGATTCCACAACTGCTTGAACGTCATTTTTTTCGAGACCAAGCTTTTCAGAAATTTTTGATACGATATCTGCTTTTGTCATTGTTAAAAATATTTAAAGATTGTTTTAAAATTTTGGCTTGCAAATATATGACAATTAATAAGAAATAGAAAAATGTTAAGTCATTAAAATTTAATAAATCAATACATTAGTTTTGTAACACTTTATGAAAAGAAAAATTTCGCAACAATTGATAGCGTGGTATTTAGAAAATAAACGCGATTTACCGTGGAGAAAAACAAACCATCCATACTCTATTTGGATTTCCGAAGTTATCCTTCAGCAAACACGTATCGCTCAGGGATTGCCATACTATCAAAGGTTCATGGATGCTTTCCCGGCCGTAGAGCTTCTGGCAGAAGCTTCCGAACAAGAAGTGTTAAAACTCTGGCAGGGTTTGGGTTACTACTCCCGTGCCCGCAATCTTCATCATACTGCCAAGTTTGTTGCCAGTGAGTTGAATGGTAAATTTCCCGAAACATTTGTTGAGCTCAAAAAGCTAAAAGGAATTGGTGATTATACGGCAGCTGCCATTGCTTCTATTTGTTTTGATGAAAAAACAGCGGTGCTCGATGGCAATGTGTTCAGGTTTTTGTCGCGCGTGTTTGGTATAGAAACGCCCATCAACACACTTGCCGGAAAGAAAATATTCTCCGAATTGGCTAATCAACTTATCTGTCAAACCGATTCTCCGGCAGATTTCAACCAAGGCATCATGGAGTTTGGCTCGCTTCTTTGCAAGCCGCAACAACCCGAATGTCTCCTTTGCCCTTTTCAAACACATTGTGCTGCTTTTCAAACCGGAAAGGTGGAAGAGCTCCCAGTGAAGTTAAAAATGAAAGCTACCCGGAATAGATTTTTTAATTATCTGGTGATGTTTTCTGAAGACAAGCAAAAGGTGACCTTAGAAAAACGAAATGGCCATGATATTTGGAAACACCTCTATCAATTTCCACTGATTGAAACCACGGGCAAACCGGCTTCTGCAGCACAAATCAAATCGCATAAATTATTGAAAGGTCTTGAGGTTTCCATTCGGTTGGCCAACAAGTTGCCTTGGCAACACCAATTGACGCATCAAAAATTGCACATAAATTTTTGGCTCGTTCAAACCGATTTGGCATCTGAAAATCAAATATCAGTTTACAATATTCGGGAATATCCGGTGCCGGTGCCAATTGAAAAATTTATCAATACCTTTGAATTTTAATCTCATATTTTTTTATCTTTGAAAAAACCAATAATATTGAAGCAATGAGTGGTACACTCAATAAAGTCATGCTAATCGGGCATTTGGGCGATGAAGTAAAGTTACATTATTTTGACGGTGGCAATTGCATCGGGCGGTTTCCGATTGCTACCAACGAATCTTACACCAACAAGGATGGCGAGCGCGTGACCTTGACCGAGTGGCATAATATTGTCGTGAGAAATAAAGGAGCAGAAATTTGTCAAAAATATTTGGTCAAAGGCGATTTGATTTATGTGGAAGGCCGCATCAAAACTCGCCAATGGAAAGGAGAAGACGGGCAAACCCGCTACAGTACAGAGATTCAAGCAAGCGACTTTACTTTTTTGAGTAACAAAAAAGAAGATAAAAATACGGGTATTTCACAACCTCAATCACCCACTCCGGTTGAAAAACCACCGATTGCCCCGACAGATAATGATTCTGATTCCGACGATTTACCCTTTTGATGTCTAACTAAAACCCAGCCCTTGGATCCCGATACTGCGCGTATTCCGTTTCTTGTTATTGGCATGACCAACAGCGATTTGACAATCAATATCATCCTTCTTTTGTTGTTACTGATGGCTTCCGCGCTTGTGTCCGGATCTGAAATAGCAATGTTTTCACTGACCAAAAAAGATATTGAAGAAATTGAAAAGCAACGTAAAAAGTTGTTGATTATGACATTGTTGGAGCGCCCCAAAAAGCTATTGGCTACCATCCTTGTCGTCAATAATTTCATAAACATAGCCATTGTAGTAATTTCCGTTCAAATCACCAATTTGATTTTTGCGAATCTCGAACCGTGGCTCAAATTCACTTTAGAGATTGGTTTGGTGTCATTTATCATCTTGTTTTTTGGAGAGATACTGCCCAAAATATACGCATCAAGGAATTCTGTCTTGTTTTCACTGAAAGTGGCTGATATCATACAGTTTTTAAATATCGCTTTGACACCCATCAGTATGCCAATGCGTTCTTTTTCAATTTTTGTAGAAAAAAAATTCAAGCAGCAATCTTCCAATTTTTCTGTCGATCATTTGTCACACGCGCTCGAACTTACCTCCGATGAAGAAACGACCCTAGAAGAACATAAAATTTTGCAGGGAATTGTCAATTTTGGAAACACAGATACGCGGCAGGTGATGAAACCCCGCATTGATGTTTTTGCACTCAACGAAAGCACCAGTTTTTCCGAAGTCCTCCCACTAATTGTAGAAAACGGGTATTCGCGTGTTCCGGTTTACAAAGAAAATTTAGACACCGTGGTTGGCGTGCTTTATTCTAAAGATTTGTTACCACACATCGACAAAAAAGATTTTAAGTGGATAAGCTTGCTCAGGCAACCCTATTTTGTTCCGGAAAACAAAAAGTTAGATGATTTGCTCAAAGAATTTCAAGAAAAAAAAATACACTTGGCCATCGTGGTTGACGAATATGGAGGCACTTCGGGAATTGTTTCGTTGGAAGATATCATTGAGCAAATCGTAGGCGACATCAGCGACGAGTTTGACGATGAAGATTTGATTTATTCAAAATTGGACGATCATAATTACATTTTTGAAGGTAAAACCAATCTTCAGGAATTCTATAAAGCGATTAATTTGGAAGATGAAACAATGTTCGAAAACGCCAAAGGCGAATCGGAAACTTTAGCGGGATTGTTACTGGAAATATCCGGGAGATTTCCCAAAAAAGGAGAAGTTATACTTTTCGACAATTTCAAATTTACCATTGAAGCCTTAGACAAAAAGCGGATTAAACAGATTAAAATTACCTTGAATCAGCTGCAATGAAATTTGTATTAAGTTTTATTGTATTGCTTTTGATGCTTGCTTGCAAAGATCCTGTTTTACCAAAACCCAAGACGCAGCTTTCACTCGAATATCCGGTAGCTGATTACGATACCTTAGAGATAGAAGAACCTTATTTGTTTCAAAAAAACAAATCGGCTTTGGTTGTCAAAGAGTCAAACCACGACATCCGGATTTACTATCCGTTGCAAAAAGGTGCCATTTTTATCTCTTACAAACCGGTGGTCAACAATTTGGACTCGCTCCTGCGCGATGCACAGAATTTTACCCAAAAACACGTTATCAAAGCAGAATCAATTTCCGAGCAATTGTTTGTGAATTCCAAAAACCGTGTATTCGGAATGCTGTATGAAGTCACAGGAAATGCAGCTTCGCAGACTCAATTCTACCTGACGGACAGCGTTTGGAATTTTGTTGTCGGATCAGTTTATTTTGAAGCCCGCCCAAACTACGATTCCATTTTACCGGCAGCAGTTTACTTGGCAAAAGACATAAAAACCCTGATGGAATCTTTTCGTTGGAAAAAATAATTGATTTTGAAATTCACAGCGTTAAAACAACTGCATAAAAAATCAGACAATTATGCATAATATGAGTTAAATGATTTAAAAAAATCATAAAAATGCAAGTGTCGGTTTATGAAAAATCCAATCGTGTCAGAAAATTGGAAATTGTCTTTCAGAAGATATAAGAATTTGAATGAGCATGTGTGAGCGCCAAACCGGAAAAGCCATAAGTGTTTCGTTTTTGGGTTGTGTTGAATAAAAAACAATCTAAAGTTAACGTTTTTGAGCAAAATTCAATCTGCCCGGAAAATCTATAGCTTCCATTTCACTCCAATAAACACATAACGAGGCTGCACGATATAGCGGTTGGTGCTGATGATAAAATCGTTGAAACTGTCGTTGTTGATGGACGTTGTGTTGGTCAGGTTGGTGTCGTACAGATAAAATTCCCACGAACTTTTGTCTTTGGAATAGGTCAGGCGGGCATTGAGAAAATCATAATTCGATGACGTGCTTTGCGAACGGTTTTTATAATTGTTGTAGGTGTAATCGGCCTCAAAAAGGAAGTTTTTCAAAAACGGGATTTCGATGCTTGCAAATGGGCTGTCCGTCACAAAACGGGATGTGGTTTGGCTTCCGGTGTAGAAATTATTGGTTGTTTCAAAACCGATTTCCACGTTTGGGCTGTCTTTAAAATTGCTTTCTACGGAAGCTTTGTAGTTTTGCGTGAGCGTTCGGTTGGTGTTTTTAATATCATCAATGCTGTTGTTTATTTTGCTGTAATTGATGTTGGTTGTCAGGTTTGTTTTAAATTTCCTGAAACGCTTTTCATAAGTAGCCGAACCACTCAAAATGTCGTTGGCAGAAGCCGTGTTGACGGTGGTCAAAATTTGTTCAAAGTTTTCAAATCGGACGGTGTTTGTGATGTCGTCTATTCGTCGGCTGTAGGAAATATTGCCGTAGATGTTTGAAAAATTATACGAATTAAAATTAAAATAATTGAGTGAAACTTGGTGATACCATTGGTTGTCTAAATCCCGGTTGCCTGAAAACAAAGTGTTGTAACCACTTATGATAACACCCGAAGCCAAATTGTTGACATCGGTATATTCGGCTTTGATGCCGTAATTCAGTGTAAGCGAATGCGATCTGGTAATGTTGTATTTTGCGTTTAAAGTGGGCAAAACCAACACTTGATCATTGCTCAGTTTGTCAGAAAACTGAAAATTTGAGGTGTTAAAAAAGTGAACATTCACGCCTGGCCGAAGTTCAAATGCGCCCAATTTTGAGGTGAGCTGCACGGTCGCATAGGTGTCCGAAAACCGGTATCTGAATCGGTTGAGCAAGCCCTCGTCTGTAAAATCGACGCGATTGCCATCGGTGGTTTGCTGCGCCAAAGATGAGCCGAGAAATTGATTGGCAGTAACATTTCCAAGGATAAAATTCAAATGATTTTTCTTGTTAAAAACATAATAATAGCTTAATCGCGTGTCCAATTTCCGGGTAAAAACATTCCGGTTTTGCAAAAGATTGAACACCGCATCATCAACCGTGGGAATGATGCCGGCAAACTGCCTTTGGCTGGTTTCCAAATCAAAAAACGGGTCTTGCTGTTTGTACAAAAACTGGCTTTCAAAAGAAAAAATATGCCGGTCGCTTTTAGCAAAATACGCATTCAAACTTTGGTTAAAAGTCAGCGGATGCTGCTTGTTTTCGGAAGTAATGGCGTTGACAGTTCCTGAAAAATCGGAAATTTGATTTTCCTTTTGAACAATGTCGGCATATTTTAAAAAAGTCTGCCCTCTGATTTCGAGCCCGCTTGTGGGTTTGTATTTTCCGGTGAGTTTGATTTGACCCGAATTGTTCCGCTGATTGGTTTTATCGGTCAATTCTTCCAACTGGTTTCCGTCTTCGCGAAGATAGGTGCGTGAGGTTTCGGAGCGCAAATCGGTGTTGTTGCTCAAAAACATACCAAAACCTGAGAAGTTCCATTTTTTGTTGGGATTGAGCGTATAGTTTAACCCGGCAAAACGAGCATCAATGTTGGCTGCTTTGTTGTCGCGCAAGGGCAAAAAGCCCGCATCATCTGAAGCAATGTTGATGGATGAGCCACTGCGTTGCGAAAGACCGCCAAATCCACCGCTGAAGCGAAAATAATCTTGCAGCGTGAGTGCCGGCTCGCCGATATTGTTCAAATCGCCGATGAAGTTAAAACTGCTTTTGGGTTTGTATAAAAACAGGTTGGCATGGCCTGCATAACGCTCATCGTGCCCGCTCGAAGCAGCCACATCGCCAAAAAGCATGCTCTTTTTGCCGTCTTTCAATTTGATGTTGAGCGCAATGGCATCGCTGTCATTGACACTGCCCAACGGACTGATGTCGTTAAAATTTTGCAGCACTTCCACTTTGTCCACCGCATCGGCAGGCAGGTTTTTGGAAGCTGTTTTGGTATCGCCGTCAAAAAAATCTTTGCCTTCTACCATCACCTTGCTGACATCCTTGCCTTGTACTTTTACGTTTCCTTCTTTGTCCACCTGGAAACCGGGTAGTTTTTCCAGCACATCTTTCAATTTTTTTTCATTGCCCGTAGTGAATGCATCTGCTTTGTAAACGATGGTATCGCCTTTCACCACCACCGGCATTTCGTAGATGAGTTCAACTTCATCCAAGGCATTTTGCGGCTTCATCACGATGTTTTTTTCGATGGATTTAGGCTCGTTGAGCAGCAATTTCTCTTCAAACATGGTGAAACCGACATAACTGCTCCGAATCAGGTAGGATTTACCGATTTCCAAGTCCAATTTGTATCTTCCCTGCGCATCCGTCACCGAATAGGAAGCGATGCCGTTTGCCAAAACATCCACGGCCAACACGTTTGCCATTTCCAACGGGTT
Source organism: Flavobacteriales bacterium CG_4_9_14_3_um_filter_40_17 (assembly GCA_002790195.1). GTDB lineage: Bacteria > Bacteroidota > Bacteroidia > Flavobacteriales > Flavobacteriaceae > UM-FILTER-40-17. The sequence goes on along the minus strand of PFUR01000047.1, from coordinate 11,697 downwards.
GCCCAACGAATCTTTGACTGTGCCGGATACGCGAACCGTTTGTGCGGCCACGTTTAGGCAAAGTAGCAGGAAACCTAATAGCATAAATAGGGTATTTTTTTGCATATCGAAAAGTAATGAAATTAAAAAGGAAAGCGTTGGTGGTTAAACCTGAAAGGTTTTGTAGGATTATTAATAGGTTTGTCAATTAGTTTTTGTCAAATTCTTGAAAACCCTTGTCAGGTTGAGCGCAGTCGAAACCTATTTGTGTATTCTATGATGCCCCCATTAATAACTCATTTTCAAAATCAATTCCCAATTCTAATTTCGATGCTGTTTCCGTCTTTTCCTTTTTTGCCACCACCGTACATTTCCTGCATCTCTTTCATTTTTTCTTCCAACAATTTGTCATATTCGGCTTGGGTGACTTCTTTCCCTTTTTTGGGTGGCTCGATGGTAAATTTTTCTTTTGGGTTGAGCACGATTTTATCGCAAATCATGGTGGTGTTTCCGTCGTTGACTTCAAGGATAAGCCCGGGCAAACCCCAATAGTTGGACGGCCCGATGTTGACCGGGATTTCGGGTGTGTACCAAGCCGTGATGGTTTGTTTTTTTACTTCCTCTTTTTTATCTATGATGGAGTCCGTCTCGCTTTTTTTGTCAGTGGAAAAACTGAGTTGTTTTATTTCCTTTTCAAAAGTCGCTTTGTAGCAAGTATAATTCCCGATTTTTTTAGATTCGTTTTCGAGTTTCCAATCATACACTTTCAAACTGTCTTTGATTAGAAAAGGTTTTCCAAACAAGTCCGATTCTTTCGCAAAGGTTTTCTCTTTGGTATTTCTGTACAAAACACCTCTGTTTCCGGAAGAAAAAGAAAACACCATATTGCCCCCGCTAGCAGGCGCGCCGAGGCTTTCGTCTTCTTTGTAGGAAGAAGTGGTGGCATCAAATTGAAGCGTGTATTCTTTCTCCATCTGCTTTTTCATCATTTCTTTGATTTGCTGTCGCATTTCACCGGAAACCTGCGTGCTGTCCATGGTGATTTTCATGGCCGTTTTGGTTTTGTAATGGGCGATTCCCTGAAATGACTGCGCATGCAAATGAGATACGAGAAACAAGGAAGCTGAAACGAAGAGGGTGAGCATTGACTTCATGAGTGTAGAATTAGGTTTCATTGTTTTTTTATGTTTGAATATGCTGAAAAATTTATAAATCAGGAATCAGAATTCAGAATGGCTTTCGAATAAGCTTCCAGCAGCTTGCTAATTTCCTCCATCGGTGACAAATCTTCAAAGGTTTTTGCTGGTTCTCTCATGTTTACTTCTCATTGAAATTCTGACTTCTCTATTCTGACTTCTAAATTATCGATACAAATATCCACCTTTTAAACTTAATTGGCAGTTAATAAGTGTTAACGAGTGTTAACCAAATCCATATTTTACAAACAAAGCTTGTATTTTTGATTTGTGAAAGAACAAAACTACCGCATCATCGTTTGGCTCGTCGCAATTACTATCTTGCTCACCATCGGTGTGCAGGTGTATTGGAATATCAACAATTACCGCTACAACCGCGAACAGTTTGACAAGCAGTTGCAATTGGCCTTAGACAATGCTTTTGACGGATATTACGGTGAGATTTCAAAAGAAACCAATTTTGCTTTTTTTCGAGAAGAGGCTAAGATTGACACCATCATTTTTAAAAGCAAAGTAAAAATGGAAACAAAATCTCCATTTTTGAAAAATTTAAACATCAATTCTGAGTGGTTTAAAAATATTAAAGAAGATTCAACTAATATTTCACTTGAGGTTTATAATGGGATGCAGGCAGATAGCGTTTTTGCAATTAAAAAAGCTGAAAAATTCTTTGTTTCAATCCACAGCGACACCTTGAAAATAGACTTGCTTTATAACTTCGTAACAAAGATGCTTCCAGAATTGGATAAATCTGAGCTATACATTCGGCATGCCTTCATAGATACGGTTTGGTATCCAAGTAAGCCTACAAATTCGAGTCGTTTATTTGTTAAAAATTCCAAATCCGGTTATTTAAAAATAGGTGAACATCTTGATCTCTATTATCCCAACAGTCCCAAGCAAATTTTTCTCAGCAGCCTGTCCGGTATTTTTCTGTCGTTGTTGCTGACTGCGCTTACCATCGGCAGTTTGCTTTTTCTGCTGAAAATCATCAAGGCACAAAAAAAGGCTTCCGAAATCAAAAATGACCTCATCAGCAACCTCACCCACGAGTTTAAAACACCCATCGCAACGGTGAGCGCGGCCTTGGAGAGTTTCGGGAGTTTTCAGGCGGCAAACAATCCTGACAAATCTGCCATGTATCTCGATATCAGCCGTAATCAGTTGGGCAAACTCAATACCATGGTAGAGCGTTTGCTCGAATCTGCCACGCTCAAAACAGAAAGCTTGGCTTTGCAAAATGAATCGCTTGATTGGATTCCGCTTATCCAAAATGTGTTGGAAAAATATCAATTGCAATATCCCGAAAAACAGTTTGCATTCGTCACAAAACACGATGCTTTCAACAAAAAATCCGACCCGTTTCACTTTGAAAACATTTTAAACAACCTGCTCGACAATGCGGTAAAATATGGCGGAGGACAAATTGAAATTCATTTGCAAGTTGACGGCAAAGAAATTTTTTTTTCAGTTTCTGATAACGGAAACGGCATTCCCAAAAAATACCACAAAGAACTGTTTGAGCAGTTTTTTCGGGTGCCAAGCGGCAATACCCACAACGTAAAAGGATTCGGCATTGGGCTGTTTTACGTGAAAACTTTGGTGGAAAAAATGGGAGGAACTATCCGATACGAATCGGGTGTAAATTTTGCTTCACAATTTATTATTCGCTTTCAACAATGAACAAACGCATCAAAATCATCTACGCCGAAGACGAGCCTGCCCTTGGTCAAATTGTCAAGGAGAGTTTGGAAACCCGCGATTTTGAGGTGAGGCTTTGCACGGACGGAGAGGCTGCTTTTAGAGAATTTCAAATACACAAACCCGATGTGTTGGTGCTCGACGTGATGATGCCCAAACAAGACGGTTTCAGTTTGGCGAAAGAGATAAGAAAAGAAAATACGGAAATTCCAATTGTATTTCTCACGGCCAAATCGCAGGTGGCCGATGTGGTGGAAGGTTTTCATGCGGGCGGCAACGATTACCTTAAAAAACCTTTTAGCATGGAGGAATTGATTGTCCGGATTCACGCGCTTTTGGGACGAGCCGGCAAAGAAATTTCTCAAAAACAGCACCCTATCGGAAAATACACGTTTAATGCCAACAAGCAAACTTTGACTCTCGGAAGCCAAACCCAAACCCTCACCCATCGGGAATCGGTCTTGCTGCACGAACTGCTACTTCAAAAAAACCAACTGCTCGAACGCAACTATATCTTGAACAAAATATGGAGCAATGATGATTTTTTTGCCGCGCGCAGCATGGATGTGTTTGTCTCCAAACTACGGAAAAAACTGCAGGACGATACTTCGGTAGAAATCATCAACGTGCGGGGGTTTGGATATAAATTGGTGTGTTGATGATGCGCAACAGATTGGTGTTAGTTTATCTTCTTCAATACAAATAAGGGCAAAAAGAATAAAATTCCCATCAATGAAAAAATCAAACCACCAATAGTCCCCACTGCCAAAGCAAACCAAAAAACTTCATTTTGGCCGCCAATTACAAATGGAATAAATCCCAGAATCGTTGAAAAAACGGTGAGTAGAATCGGGAAAATCTTTTGTCTGAACGCGCTCATGTATAGAGTGAGTTTATCTGAGAGAGGCTGGTTTTTTTTTAATTTATTGAACTGGTCTAAAATAAAAATAGAAGCATTGACGGTAATCCCGCTAAGCAAAACAAAACTTGCCATGCCGCCTTGGTCAAAATTAAAATCAAAGAGGTAAAAAGCGAGGAAAACACCTATGAAGGATATGGGAATCACGCTCACTATGGCAAAGGGTTGCGTCAGGCTTTCAAAAAGAATGGCCGTGATGAAATAAATGATGGAGATGATAAATAGAATTAATAAAAAATAGGATTGATTTTCCGTTTGTCCGAAAATGTATTGTATGTCTTTTCTTTCAAACTGATATCCCAAAGGAAGTTTTGTTTTTAATAACGCCAACTGCTCGTCTAAGTATTTAGCACCAAACTTTGCCGAACCGGTGTATTGAAAATCAATCAGGCGGATGTATTCCTGGTTTTCTTTGTAAATGTTTTCGTCTTCCGGCACTTTATCTATATGAGCAACGTCTCTAAGCGCGTAGGGTGTGCCTAAATTGCCGAGTTGGGTATTTTGTAAATTCCACAAATCAAAATCATCGGATTGGCTGGAAACTGCACGAACGGGTGTGAATTTGCCGTTAATCGTCAGTGCAGCCTCTTGAAATTTTGACAACGATTTTTGTGATAGTTGGTTAAATACGGCTATGGGCGAAACACCTGCCAATGCTAACTTTTCTTTATCTAATTGGAAATGATATTCTGAGCCTCTCCTTCTGCGCCACATGCTGTTTTCTCTGATTTGAACCTCTTGGATTCTGGGATGTTGTTCCAAAAAAACCTTTAAAGTATCGCTCCACTGATTCAGTTCGTCGTAGTTGTAGCCCTTTGCCTGTACGGCAAAATTGATGGGATCGTTGACACCGCTGCCACTGCTGAACCCATTCCCCACACCGAAGATATTCCATGACAAACCACCCCAATCAAGTGCTTTTACGATAAGTTTGTTTTTCAAAGCAAACGGGAAAGAAGTTTGTGCTTGATTGTCTTGAAAAACAACTTCTAACCGGGCATAATCACCGGAATACACATTGGTGGTAAACTGTTTTATTTCCGGAAAGGAATGCAGGTAATTTTCTATTTCCAGAAACACTTCATTCATTTGATGGACTGTTGCGCCCTTTTCCATCGAAGCTTCCACCATCAGTTTTGTTTCTTCATTTTTGCCGTAATAGGTATTTTCAAAAACGTAATAAGAAAAAAGACGAAGCGTGCCACCCAAATAACGATCTATGTAGGGGCGAACATTTTCAATAAAAAAATCGTTTCCTATCGTTGTGTTATACACTCTTTCGTACCAATATTTATTTTGATCTAATTTCTTGGGCAACATGAAAAACGGAACTCCAAAAACCAGAATGATGAAGACGACCAACCACTTTTTATAATTAATAAAAACATGTATTAATGAGATATACAGTTGTAGCAAAGTATCTGAAACCTTATTGAATGCACTTATTTTGGTAGGAAGTTTCAGTTGAATTTTTTGCAGCAAAGCAGGTATCAGAATCATGGCGACAGCTAATGAAACCATGAGGTTGATGATGATTACCTGAGCAAAGCTCAACAGATTGAAGCGATATTTTTCATCCAAAAAATAGATAACTGACAAGGCACCTATAGTGGTAAGCGTGGATGCCAATATAGCCACAAAAACATTTTTGTTACCCTGATTTCTCAAATGGTCTATCACCACTATGCTGTTGTCGATAATGAGACCGAGGGAGATGGTAATCCCGGCAAGCGAGTATAATTGTATATCGACATCGAAAATGTAATAACATAAAAAAGCCAGGCCCAGATTGGCCGAAAGGCTTATGGCGACAATTATCAGATAGCGAAAACTGCTGCTTGCCAACAACACGAACAAAAGCAGAATCAGTACGGAAAGCACCGTGCGAAAATATATTTTTGCCAGTTCGCTGTTGAGATATTCGGTACTGTCATAGACCTTGGTGATTTCGTAGCTTTCGGGCAGATTTTCGGACAGCGTTGTGAGTTCATTTTCCACTCGTTTTGCCAAAACGAGCGTGTTGGCGTTTTTGGTTGCGAATACGGACAGGGTAATGGCATTTTCCCCATTTATACGGTAGTAGTTTTGGGCTTCTTGCTCTTGTTCTCTCACTTTGGTGAGTTCGTCCAAATAAACGATTCTTCCGTTGAAACTTGCAACGGGTATGTGCCAATTTATTTTTTTTTCGGGTAACAAGGAAAGCAAAATATATTGATTACCGGATTTTACCTCACCGAGGCTTTGGCGGTTAAAATAGTTTTGAAGAGCCTGAAACAATGCTGTCTTTTGTATGCCGAATTGTTTTAGCGTTAGCTCATTGTAAGTGAGTACATACTCCAAAGGATTAGCTCCATATATTTCTATTTTGTCAACATTTTCAATAGCACTCAGAGGCGGTTCGAGCTGGTTTTTGAGAGTCTCTTGAATTTCGAACGGAGATTGGTCTGCATGGATGCTGAAAGACAAAAAAGCGGGAACTTCTTCCTCGTCGGGGCGGTTGACACGTATGGAAGGATAAGAAATGCCTTCGGGTAGTTTTTTGTAGAGTTGCCGGATAATGGTTGCCGTCTCAAAACGAGCAATATCAATTTCCGTGTTTTTGTCAAAGGTCAAGGTGATGATGCCGCTGCCCGTGGAAGACCTCGATTGTATGTCCTTGATGCCTTTGACGGTGTTGAACCCCGCCTCAAGCGGTGTGGTTACTTGGCGTTCCAAAACGCCCGGGGAAGCACTCGGCCAAGTGTAGAAAACCTGCAAGGAAGCAACGGCATCGGATGGATTGAGCCGTACAGAGAGTTTAGGCAATAAAAAGACTCCCAACACGGCCAGGATGGTAAAAATGATCGTTACTCTGAAGGGAGATGTAGATTTTGCCATGACTAGACAAAGCTATGTTTTTTTTCTTATTTTGGATTGAAATTAACAAAAAGCCTGCTCAACGATAAAAAATAAAATTTTAACTTAAATTTAACTTAAAATTCTTGTTTATTTCATATGGGGGGGTAAATTCGATTATTATTAACCCCTAAATTTTATGTCATGAAAAAGTTAAAAGTGTTTTTAGTACTAACTGTTCTTCTCAGTACACCTTTACTAAATTTTGCGACTGGTTGCTCCCAAAAAACTTTTAGAGTTCCAGGGGATTTTAACCCATATACTGGAGTTATATCTTGTTACGGAGGTACGACTAGCTGTATCTTTGATTATTGTAGTTTTCAATAATAATTTCAAATAATTTATCATTATGAAAAATCTAAGTAAAATTAACTTTGGAATCTTATTTCTAAGTTTTCTGTTTTTCCCATCACTTTAAACCACTAAGGCTCAATGTTTACCAAAGGCAATAAAAGCTCATTGGGATCCCACTATGAATGGTGTTTACTGTAACGGTTCTGGCGATATTACTTGTTTATACGGCTGTGCATCAATTCAATAGTTGAATTAAATAAAATATAACTTATGAAGCTATATACTCTTTTCTTTTTCGTTGCCTTTGTTTTTTTGTTTGAATCGTGTATAAGTAATGACAAAAAAAAGAGAGTCGAATTAAAAGTTACAGAAAGTAATTTTAAAATAGTGGACTCCATCGTTATAAAAGAACCTAACATTTTTTTAAAAGCCAAACAAGCGGATAAACTTTTGTTTATCCGCACTTCAAATCAAGATATAATTTTATATGATTTGAAGAATAAAAAACTTTCCAAAATAAATGTTTTTGGAGACGGTCCAGAAAAAGTGTCTATGCCATTGGGCTATAATATTGGGTTTTTGAGTGACTCACTCATTTGGGTCAGCAACATAAATGTAGTTTTAAAGTATAATTTTGCGGGGAAGTTTCAAGGTAAGTATGCTGTTATAAACGAAAACACTTACGCTCCGCTTCTAAATGTAACGCTAAAAGATTCTGCTTTGATTGCTTTAACATTTCCTCAAGGATACACAAACAAATTATCATTTTACGAAAATAAACAAACGCTCTTTTTAAAACATGATTTGAAAAACAACGAACAAATCAGATTTTTTGACTTTCCAACGGAGGGGAGTAATGTTTATACCGACGATTATTTTTTAGGTAATAATCATTACTTTCAAGTAAATTACACTGAAACAAAAGAGGAGGCTACTTTTTTAAGTGCTGTCGAGCCCTTGTTATTCACCCTCGATTTTCAAAAATGTGAAATCAGCAAAAAGATCACTTTTTCCCCTGAATATTTTGCTCCCTTAAAAGTTTATTTTAAAGACAAACCGGACAATACGATGATATTTATGCAAGCCTATATGGGAAGTGTATTCAACGGTCATTTTATTGTCAATGAAAGAAACTATGTTTTTTACTCGATTCCCTACTCACTAGAGTATATGACTGAGTTTGTAAAAACGCATAAAAACTTTCCTTTCGAGCAGGCTCCGGAAATCAAGTTTGCCCTTACAGTTTTTGATAACGAGGGTAAAAAACTCAGAGACGATATCGTTTTCCCGACCAGTTTGGGCAAAGCCTTGCTCATGGACGAGGAGGGAATCATATATTTTATGAAAAACCCCACCGAAGAGGATGAGAAAAAGGGGCAAACGGTTTACTACAAAGTGCGTTTGACCGATGAAAAACCTTAGAAAATCAAAGTGTTTTCTCACAGTAGTAATGACAACTTTATCGCTGCAATGTTGCCAGCCTACAGATAATAGTTTGTCCGCAAAGATATTTGAGACCTTAGAAAACGCATCTGCACCTACACCTAAAAATGGTGAAGCCTTTTATGTACTGCTAACATCCGATTCGGATTGCAAAACTTGTTACGAATCATTTAAACATCTTGAAAAAGGAACTTTGGCAGTGGGGCTGTTTTATTCAAAAACACCTGCTCTTTTCAAAGAGTTTTTAGAAAACAACACTTCCGGCATCAACCGGATAGCTTTAGACAGCCGCGACATCATTTCTCTAGCGGAGCAAACATGCCCCGTTTGTCTTGCGTTTTAACCCTACTACCCAAAAATTTGACACGGTTTATTAGTTCTTTTTTGCATGAGAATCCTAAGTAATTGCCTTTCCAAGTAGCCAATTGAATACATTTAAGTGTATGATACCGCTACGGTTTTGGGTAAAAGCCTCTGTTGAAAGTAAATATTTTGGGTAATTATCATTGATTTTTTCTAATGCCCCAAACTCGCGTTCTACGGTACTTTCGCTTGTCATTTGCCACGCAACTTGGTAATATTCGATGTCACCTGTTTTATTCTTGCATACAAAATCTACTTCACTATTTCGGCTTGTGCCTGTCCAAACCTTGTTGTCTCTTCGCAAAAGTTCTAAATAAACCACGTTTTCTAATATGTGGCCTCTGTTTGTTGTACGCTCTTTTCCTGCTAAAACATTTAGCAAACCCATATCGACCAAGTAATACTTTTCTTGTGTTGCCAATTGTTTTTTCCCTTTTAAGTCAAAGCGATTTACTTTGTAAAATACAAAACTCGCTATTAAATAATCTATGTATTTCTCTACCGTTGCGTGATGAATACTTTGGCCGTCTTGCTTCAATGTTTTAGAAATATTGCTTGGAGAAAGGGCATTTCCAATGTTTGAAGCTATAAATTTCACAATATTGCCAAATGCTCTCTTGTCATTTATTTGGTGGCGTTGTGTAATGTCCTTTTCAATGATGGTTGTGTAAATGGCTTCCAAGTATTCGTAAACTTTATCAAACCCGCCTTCCCGCAATTCTACACCTTTAGGCAATGATGTCTCATTTACATAATCGAAAAACAAAGATTCATAGTTGAGATATTTGTTGCTTGTATCGAACCCTCGTGCCGTCAAGTATTCATTGAAAGAAAACGGTAATATAGAAATCTCTATGTATCGGCCACTCAACAATGTTGCCAGCTCACTTGAAAGCAAAAATGCATTTGAACCCGTGATGTAAACATCAACATCTGTAGTCACAAAAAGACCGTCAACCAATTTTTCAAACTGAAGGATATTTTGTGCCTCATCCAAAAAAATATAATTGGGTTTGCCCGCTTGCAACTTTTGCTTTATTTCAAAATAAATATCATCCCAATTTTTATTTACATAATTTTCAGGCAACTCAAAATTATAAAATTGAATTTGACGTTTGCCTACTCCTTGTTTGAGCAACAGCGTTCTGTACAATTCTAACAAAGTTGATTTGCCGGATCTCCGTAAACCACTCACTACTTTGATGAGGTCTTTGTCTTTGTAAGACATCAATTTGTCTAAGTATTCTTTGCGATTTATAAAATTTGCCATAAGGCAAAGATACATTATAAATTGTCAAGTTTTGTAATATTTTCAAGTTTTGATAATTTAAGTAGGTTTTTCACAACCCTATTTTTGTCACGCCACAACGTTAAGCCATCGGTCGTAAGTACCTCAACGCCCAAGACGAAAATCACATCCATTTCAGCCTATTTGAAGCTAAAAAGAAGCCATAATTTAAAATACGAAACCGTATGTTTGTATTGGGTTCATAAGCGTGATTGTGTTAAAAATGCTTTATCCTCAAAACTTTAACATATTTTATTTGTTTATTTCATAGGGGGGGTATTTTTGAGGATTATAAACCCCTAAATTTTAGATTATGAAAAAATTATTTTTCCTTTTGCTTGTTGCGTGTTTAACTGCATTTTCTATGATGAGTTTTGTAAATAGTGATTTGATGGATTCTGAACTGGATCACTCTTGCGATGCTGGACAAAGAATATGCGCTGCAAGCACAGCCAGACCACATCGATAGTAGCTTAATCTGCAAGGCGTTACGATGGGTTATTTGTTAAACTTCATTAGCTCATAACCCATTCGCTATATGAGTTTTTAAACTATTTTGTATTAAATTTTTCACACTATCGAAGTAGACACAACAAAATTATTATAATACAATCAAAAATAAAAAATAGAATGGCAAAGAAAGTTCTGGTTTTATGTCTTATAACAATTCTCTTAGTTCTTGGATTATATATATTTATAGAAGATAGAAATCGTTCTGTGATTTTTAGTGAGAATAGAAAAATCACAAAAACCTTAGTTGTCAAAAAGAGTTTCACACTCACCAAAGAATTAGATCTTATGAGGTTTCAGGAAAATAAATTGTATTTTGTAAACTGGAACGATGGAACGATAGAAAGAATGAATTTAAATAGTTTTAAAATTGATAAAACTTTTGGAAATAAAGGAGAGGGTCCAAAGGAAAATCTAAATATAAGTATGTATGAAATTGAGGAAGATAGTTTTTTTACTTACGATCAAAAGACTCATGCAATTCAACAGGTTAATTTCAATGATAGTTTACTATACTATAAAAAATTAACCACTTCATTATGGGGATCAGTTAAAGTAGGGGAGTCATTTCTTCTAGGTGGCTGGGACAAAGGAATGAATTACAAAATGCGTTTTGAAAAATATAATATGCCGACCAGTAATTTTGTTGAAATAAATACCGATCCAATTTTTAATAATGTAAAATTTTCTGGACTGGTTTATCATGGTTTTTTTATTAAAAATAAAAACTACGAAGTATATATTCCTTTCTCAAACGATAAAATTTTTGTTTTTGATAATTCACCATCATTTGCATATAGTTATAATTTGATATATGATGTTCCAAATCCAGAATTTAGATATGTTGGGGATGAATTAATTCCAGATAGAAAAAATTTTGAATCTAATTCTAATGCATTTCTCGATGACCTAAATAATCTTTATATCCTTAGTAGGATACAAAAAGACAGCGATTCCATGATTGTTGATGTTTACAATATTGTCAATAAAAAATATCTCTACAGTTTTAAAATCCCAAACTTTAAAGAGGAAGAAGCAAGAGAGATAATTAAGGTAAAAAGCACACTTTATGTGCTTTATAATAGTTCAATAGTGTCTTATGAATTTTA
>PFUR01000031.1 GCA_002790195.1 Flavobacteriales bacterium CG_4_9_14_3_um_filter_40_17 | reverse complement strand
CAGCCTTGTTGTTGAAATCGGCCAACCCAAATCATCCCAAGGGTTTAGGTAACAGTTCCGATGTGGTAGGACGAAACTACATGGCACACAACAACTCGGCCTTGTTAGCCATTTCCAAAAAACCCAACCTCACCAAATTTGGAAAAACCTTTGCGGTAAATGACTATTATTTTGGTGCAGATGACTTTGAGTTTCCTTTGGGTCATATCCAAATGCTTGGTAAATCGGATCCGGTGATGTACAAAGAAGATGCGCCTTCCATAGCACCCGGTTTTGCCCTGGAATTAATGGCCAACCATGCCCTTGATTTTTGGATGACCTCGGAAGATTTGCCAGATCCTGAAAATAGAGTTACATTGACCAAAGACGGTCAAATAAAACTAATTTACAAAGAGAATAATCTGGAAGGTCACCAACGCCTTCAGAAAAAATTAAAATGGATGGTAGAACATGCAGGCTGCGAATCGCATCTTTTCCCAAGCAATCTCTATTTAGGTAAAAAAATCCCACTGGCAGGAACGGCCCATCAATGTGGTACCATACGTTTTGGCACCGATCCCAAAACCTCCGCCTTGGATATTTGGTGCCGGTCGCATGAGGTAGAAAACCTTTTTGTGGTCGATGGTAGTTTTTTTCCATCAAGTTCGGCTGTAAATCCCGGACTTACCATCATTGCCATGGCACTTCGGGTGGGTGAATACATCAAAAATGAAATGCTATAACCTCAAACCCAACTGTATGTTTAAAGTTAAAATCATTCGTTTTTTTAATCTATGTTTGCTGGTTTTCATCAGTTTTACCAGTGAAGGACAAACCGCTAAAAGCGTCAGCGAAATCACCGTTACGGTGAGCAATCTTGACAAAGTTGTTCCCTTTTATACCCAAGTGTTGCCTTTTAAAGTTTTGGATACTTTTTCGTTAGATGCGAAAACGGCTGTCTTGCTATACAACTTGCCTCGGCATGAAGCCGCAGTAAAACAGGTACGCTTAGGCTTGGGTGAACAAACTTTTGTTTTGCAGGAATTTCCAAACGCTTCAAAACAAAATCCCATTCCGACAGATTCCAAAAGCAATGATTTGTGGTTTCAGCACATTGCCATCGTGGTCTCAGATATGGACAAGGCCTACGATATTCTACGCAAAAACCGGGTCAAGCACGTTTCAACTTCGCCACAAACCCTACCTGCCTACATTACAGCTGCAGCCGGTATCAAAGCGTTTTATTTTCAAGATCCGGACGGCCACAATTTAGAAATTATCTACTTTCCACAGGGAAAGGGAAATCCGAAATGGCAAAAAAACAAATCCAAAATATTTCTGGGGATTGACCATTCTGCCATCGGAATTTCCGACACCCCCAAAGAACAGGCGTTCTATGAAATGTTGGGGTTGAAACTGGCCGGAAAAAGCGAAAACTACGGTTCGGAGCAGGAACACCTCAACCAGGTTTTCGGTGCACGCTTGGAAATTTCAGGTTTCATGGCACAACAAGGCATTGGCATCGAATTTTTGGAATACATCGCGCCACCCGGCGGCAGAACATATCCAGCAAACAGCAAGGCAAGCGACCTTTGGCATTGGCATTCTGCCATAGAAGTAACCCATTTGGACGCTATCTATCAACAACTTAAAAATCAGGACATCGAAATCATTTCCAAAGAAATCGTCGATCTTCAAAACACAAAACTCAACGCATCCAAAGGATTTATCCTAAGAGATAAAGACGGGCATGCCATTTTATTATTCGAAAAATAATCGCTAACCATTTTAAAAACACAATGATGCAAAAAACAGTTCAAAAACCCAACAAAAGACTCTTTGGCCAAACGGCTATTATCACCGGTGCTAATTCCGGCATAGGTGCAGCCATTGCACAAGGAATAGGTATGGAAGGAGCTAATGTGATCATCAATTATATATCCAATCCCGAAGCAGCTGAGGAAATTGCCCATAATATTTGCAACGATGATATCTGCGGGCGTGCCATCCCTTTTAAGGCAGATGTGAGCAAAGAAGACCAAGTGCAGGCCATGTTTGAATTTGCCATTAAAGAGTTTGGCACCGTAGATATTGTGGTGCCCAATGCAGGCATCCAAATTGATTACCCCTTGCACGAAATGCCTATGAGTGCATGGCAAAAAGTAATGGACGTAAACCTTACCGGGCATTTTTTATGTGCACGCGAAGGACTTAAAGAATTTATCCGAAGAGGATTAAAACCCGAAATTTCACGCTCCTTAGGAAAAATCATCCACATCAGTTCGGTGCACGAGGTGATTCCCTGGGCAGGCCATGCCAACTATGCTGCATCCAAAGGAGCCATCGTAATGCTCATGCAGAGCATCGCCCAAGAATATGCACCTATGAAAGTGCGTGCCAACAGCATTGCACCCGGAGCCATAAGAACGCCCATCAACAAAGAGGCCTGGGACACGCCCGAAGCTTTGGAAAAACTCAACCATCTGATTCCCTACAAGCGAATCGGCGAGCCGAGTGATATTGGATCTGCTGCGGTATGGTTGGCCTCGGACGAATCGGAATACATCAACGGTACCACCATCTTTATCGATGGTGCTATGACTTGCTACCCGGGTTTCACCACCAACGGATAGTTCTACGTAAAACAAAAAATACTCATGTCAGGCTTAGCTGTAGCCCGAATAAAAATAAAAAAAATGAACAAAGAACAAGAACGCTTAGATGCCCATTACAAAGGAGAAACGAAATGGCTAAAATGGGGACCCTACCTCAGCGAACGCCAATGGGGAACAGTACGCGAAGACTACAGCGAACATGGCGAGGCCTGGGATTATTTTCCGCACGACCACGCTCGCAGCCGTGTTTATCGCTGGGGTGAAGATGGCATTGCCGGAATTACCGACAGCCTTAACCACCTCAATTTTGCCGTGGCCCTGTGGAACGGCAAAGACCCGATTATAAAAGAACGGCTTTTTGGGCTTACCGGCCCGCAAGGCAACCATGCAGAGGATGTAAAAGAGTTGTACTATTATTTAGACAGCACGCCTACGCATTCCTACATGAAGCATTTGTACAAATATCCTCATGCCGCTTTTCCGTATGAACAATTGGTGCAAACAAATAGACATCGTTCCAAACAGGAAACCGAGTTTGAAATTTTGGATACCGGCGTTTTCGACAATCAAAAGTATTTTGATGTATTCACGGAATACGCCAAAGCCGATGAAGAAGATTTGCTAATCAAAATTACCGTGCACAACCGAAGCGATGAAGATGCACCCATTTCGGTACTGCCCAATGTGTGGTTTACCAATTTGTGGAGCTTCGGCTTACAAAAGGAAAAACCGGTGATGGATTTGACAAGAACCGAAAATGATTTCTCCGAAGTAAAGGCCCATCATACTAAATTAGGAACATACTATTTCTATTTTCAAAACCCCAGCCGTACACTTTTTGCGGAGAATGAAACCAATACGGAGCGGCTTTATGGTCAACCCAACAGCACGCCACGCCCCAAGGATGCCATTAACGATGCCGTGGTTTCAGGCGATTTCAGCAAGTTTGATGGCGTAACCCAAGGCACTAAATTTTCCCCGCTTTACGAAACGGTCGTTCCCGGAGGAAAGTCGGTGGAATTCAAATTCAGGTTGTCAAAAAATCAAGCCAAAACCAATCCGCTGAAAACTACTTTTGATAAAGTTTTTAAAGAACGGCTTCAAGAAGCGGATGCTTTTTACGGTGAATTTTCCAACCCGGAGACTCATCCTGATTTAGCCAACATCCAACGCCAAGCTTTTGCAGGGATGTTGTGGTCCAAACAGTATTATTATATTGATATGCCCCAATGGCTCAACGGCGATCCCGGTCAAATACCACCGCCGGAAGGACGCAAAAACGGGCGCAATTCGGATTGGAAAACCCTTAACAATCAGGACATCATATCCATGCCCGACAAGTGGGAATATCCTTGGTACGCGGCTTGGGATTTGGCTTTCCATTGCATTCCATTAGCCATGGTTGATGCCAATTTTGCTAAAGAACAGCTCGTACTCTTCCTGCGCGAATGGTATATGAAACCCAATGGCCAACTCCCCGCTTACGAATGGGCTTTTGGCGATGTAAATCCGCCGGTACACGCTTGGGGATGCCTGCAAGTCTATCGTTTAGAGAAAGAAAAAACAGGAAAAGGAGATGTGAATTTCCTTAAAAAAGTATTTCAAAAACTGCTCATCAATTTCACGTGGTGGGTGAACCGGAAAGACCACAAAGACAACAACATTTTTGAAGGCGGTTTTTTGGGTTTAGACAACATTGGGGTGTTCGACCGCAGTTCGGCCATTCCCGGAGGCGGTCATTTGGAACAAGCCGATGGCACAAGTTGGATGGCTATGTACAGTTTGAATATGCTCGATATGGCATTGGAAATTGCGCAGGAAGACCCGATTGGCTTTGAAGATGTGGCCACGAAATTCTTGGAGCATTTTGTCTATATCGCAGAAGCACTCAACCAACGCTCGGAAGATTGGACCGGTTCTTGGGATGAGGAAGAAGGCTTCTTCTATGATGTGTTAGGCCTCCCTGACGGCAGTTACATCCCACTTAAAGTTCGATCGCTCGTGGGTTTGAGTACCTTATTTGCAACCTTGGTTGTCGATAAAAATAGATTAGAAAACTTACCTGATTTTAAAAAACGCCTGTTTTGGTTTAAAAAATACCAAGGTAAAAATGCCAAACATTTGGTCATGGATACTTTTAATGAAGGCGGCGATATGCTACTTTCCTTGGTACCCAAAGAGCGTTTGGAACGCGTGCTGAAAAGTTTGCTGTCTCAAGATGAATTTTTCTCTCCGTTTGGCATCCGTTCGGTTTCCAAAAAGCACGAAACCCCGTATGTGGTGAATATAGAAGGCCAGGATTTTGGCTTGACCTACGAACCCGCTGAATCGACCACAAGTCTGTTTGGTGGCAATTCGAACTGGCGGGGACCCATTTGGATGCCGATGAACTTTCTGCTCATTCAATCTCTTAAAGAATTAGACCGATTTTACAATGGCGAACTGCATGTTTCTTGTCCGACGGACGAAGCAAATCTTTGCAGGTTAGGCGGAGTTGCAAACGACATATCAAACAACCTCATCAAAATTTTTGAGAAGGATCAAAATGGTAAACGTCCGGCTAATGCCTTGCACAATATTTACGAAAAAGACCCTTATTTCAAGGAATTGGTACTTTTTTATGAATATTTCCATGGCGACAATGGCCGCGGTGTAGGTGCTTCCCACCAAACCGGATGGACTGGATTGGTAGCCGAACTGATTGCTTGTAAACTAAATAGAGAGAAAGCATGATTAATTTTGTAAATCCCAAATACGAATCGCTTTCCGATAAAGAATGGATTGTTACCAACGGAATTGGAGGCTATGCTTCCTGTTCGCTGTCGGGAGCAAATACCCGTCGTTATCACGGTTTGCTGGTCGCATCGCTCAATCCACCAACCCAAAGGGTTTTATTGGTATCGAAGGTGGAGGAAAAAGTCGTGGTAAACGACCAAACTTTTGAGCTTTCGGCCAATCAATTTCAACATGCCATCAATCCGAACGGTTATCAATATCTCACCAATTTTGAACGTTTTCCTTTCCCGAAAACTGTTTACAAAAACACCAATTTCTCCCTTTCTAAAACCGTATTTATGGTTTACGAACAAAACACAACCGTGGTGGAATATAAAAATACTGGTAAAAAACCCATTGCAATCAAAGTAGATATCTTCTTAATCCACCGTGATCATCACGGCAATATGCGTGAAAACCAACACACCAATTTCTATACCGAATCACAGGAAGGTTTTCTGAAAACATATGCATATTTCGATGCCAATCCGTTGTTTACAAAACACGAGGGCACTTTTATCGGCCATCCCAATTGGTATAAAAATTTCGTGTATGAAAAAGAACAAAGCCGGGGTTTAGACCCGGTTGAAGATACTTTTAAGATTGGGTATGTGGAAATTCCACTTGAAGCCGGCCAGCAAACCCATTTGATTTTTTCCACAGAGGAATCTGCAATGCAGACCGATGGTTTTAACTTAAAAAAAACAGAATCAGACCGATACGAATCGCTTCGGCAAACCGACGATTGTTTTTTGAACGATTTGTTGGTGTCCGGTGATCAGTTTATCGTGGAGCGAAAATCGACCGAAAGCCATTCCATCATTGCCGGTTACCACTGGTTTACCGATTGGGGACGCGACTCAATGATTGCCATGCGTGGTTTGTGCATCGATACTGGCAAACAGGAAGTCTGCAAATCCATCTTAAAAACTTTTCTGAATTATCTGGACGCAGGCATGTTGCCCAATCGCTTTCCGGATTCACCCGGAGATGAAATAGAATACAATACCATCGATGCCACACTTTGGTTATTTGTGGTATTGTACGAATATCATCAAACATTTAAGGATGACGAATTCATCAAAAATGCCTTCGATAGACTGAGTGAAATCATCCATTTTCACAAAACCCAAACGCGATACGACATACACGAAACTCCTGAAGGCTTTATCTTCGGTGGACAGGGGATTGCTCAATTGACCTGGATGGATGCACGCATAGGTGATTTTGTCGTAACGCCCCGCCACGGTTGCCCGGTGGAAATCCAAGCTTTGTGGTACAATGCCTTGAAAACCTATCAGTATTTCCAGCAACATTTGAATTTGGATAATGCCGAAATAGATTCAGTAAACAACAGCCTACAGCGCTTTGAAACTAATTTTGTACCGTTCTTTTTCAATGAAAAAGGGTATTTGAACGATGTGGTATTGCCTACCACTTCTGCTGATGATACCTTGCGATGCAACCAAATCTATGCGGTGAGCCTGCCTTTCTCGGTTTTAAATCACGGGCAACAGAAACAAGTATTGGATGTAATTACCGAAAAATTGTTGACTCCTTTCGGTTTGCGGACACTCGAAACCCTTCATCCTGATTTTAAACCAACCTATGGTGGCGATGTTTGGTCGAGGGATATGGCTTATCATCAAGGAACCGTATGGCCTTTTTTGATCAGTGAATATACGGAAGCCTACTGCAAAGTATATGGCCTAAACCCACAAAGCAAAGCGCACATCGAATCGTTGGTAGGCCTGCTGAAAAATCATTTTTACAATGCGGATTGTATCGGCGGTGTTTCAGAAATTTTCGATGGTTTGGCACCCCAACAAGGCAAAGGCACCATTCAACAAGCTTGGTCCGTTTCGGCTTTAATCAGGATAATGTATATGCTTCAAAAATCATAAATTTGGAAACATCAAAACTTAAAAAAGTAATCGCCATCTATATGGGCGGTTTTATGACCGGAGTTTCTTTGGTCCTCTTTCCCGCTGCCGGAAGCATCTTAACAAGCAGCGATCACCACGGATTTTCTAGTGGGCAGTTTGGCAGTATTTTCACACCCCAAATTATCATGGCGATTATTTCTTCCCTAATGGCTTCCAAGTTGGCTGACAAGATTGGGATGAAAAATGTATTGCTTTTGGGGCTTTTCGCCTTGGTGCTTTCCACCGGTTTGCTAACCGCAAGCCATTGGGCAGAAGGAAGCACCACCTTTGCCTTTGCTGTAATTTTGGCGGCCACCGGTTTTTTAGGAATCGGTTTTGGGTTCAGCCTGACTGCACTAAATCCATTTGCTTATCAGTTGTTTGCCGGAAAAGAAACTTCGGCTTTAACAGCACTTCATTTTTTCTTGGGCACCGGAACAGCTACTTCTCCCCTGCTAATCAGCTATTTTACAGGCATGGAAATGTGGTGGGGAGCTTCTTTGACAACCACCATAGTTTTGTTGCTTTTGCTGTTTTTCGCTTGGACACTCCCCTTGAAATTATCCACAGAAACTTTGGAAAAAGAAATTTCTGGGGAAACGGTAAAATTTAAAATCCCCGGCAGATTGTGGTGGTACATCATCGGTGTTTTTTTTTACGGTGCATGTGAAGCTACTTTTGGCAGTTGGGGCTCCGTTTTCTTGGAAAAACAGGGCGGTTTGTCCGTTGCAAAGGCTTCATTGGGACTGTCGCTCTTTTGGGGTTCGGTGGCGGTGGGCAGGATACTTTTTGCTTTGGGCGCGCTTAAATTCAAAACCAATTGGTTGTATGTCGGTTCGCCTTTTGTGTTGGCCCTCATTTTTTATTTGTTGCCGCAGGCAAATTCGGAAATATTATACCTTTGTGCCATGGCAATAGGCGGTTTGCTTATTTCTTTTATGTTGCCTAAATCTTTCAGCAATTCGACAGCAGATTTTCCAAAACATGCAGCTCTCGTCTCAGGATTTTTGGTTGCCGCCCTGCAATTGGGAACCGGTTTTAGTGTCAATGTCATCGGTTTTTTGAATGCCGATTATTCGCTCTCTGCCCTATTTCAATTTTCAACCGTCTATGCTTTTATTTTCGGCGGGATCCTATTATATCTCTACAAAGGATTTCAAAGAAACTAAAAATGAACACATTTTAAACAATTCAAACGACAAATCATAGCCAATATCAGTAAACATCTGCCTTATGTTCGACAATGCTTCTTTGTGAGCAGGCAATAACATTCCCGACACATTTTCGGCTAAAAAAAACTTTATGCTTCGTATCAAGTTTTGTGGTGGCAGTCAGTTTAGTGCTTCTAAATTTTCAACTTTCTTCCCGCGAGGAAAGATTTTGTTGAGTATCAAAAAGACCTAAAAAACGTGAATAATGTTTAAGCAGCCCATAAAGTTAGTTGGTTAGATTCCATCGGAGTTATATTTAAAGAAGGCTTCTTAGGAAAGAAACAATAGGCCACCAAAGCAGCAATTATGTTTACCAAAAAGCCTTTAACAGAACGGT
>PFUR01000005.1 GCA_002790195.1 Flavobacteriales bacterium CG_4_9_14_3_um_filter_40_17 | reverse complement strand
GCCCTTATTTTGTCGCGCAAACGAGAAGCATCCAAATTTCGATTGTCTAATCGGTAGGCATTATCTGCATGTAAAAAAGCTTTTTCTAACGCCTGTTTTTTGTAGTAAATATCTGCATAAACCACATCAGGTTTGGGTATGCGGATTCCTTTAAAAAATTTTGCCAGCGTGTCTGCCTTTTCCAAAGCTTTGTCAAAATGCCCCAATTCGGCCTCCATCGAAGCGGCATACCCCATCAAAAACGGATTTAGTTTTTGCTTGCCTGAAGTGAGTTCTTCAAGGGAGTCCAGAGTTGGTGCGGCTCCATAATTGGCATGCAAGATCTCAATATATTCAGATTTCAGATACACTTCATCCGGATATTTGGAAACCAAGTAACCTAAGTTTTTTTCGGCTGTTTTTAAAGCTGTCTTCAACGCAATTGGTGCTTCCGGGTTCTTTTGCTCGCGCAGATTGGTGTAGTAAACCAGACTTTGATAGACCTCCAACAACATTTGTTCATCTCCGTCAACTCTCGATTTTTCTGCTTCTACACGATTGTAGATTTTGATGCGCTCATCGGTTTTTAAAATTAACCGCGCATAAACACTTTGCCCTATCAAAAAATCGGGGTCTAAAAATATAGCTTTTCGATATGATTTTTCGGCATCGGCATACCGGCCTTCATCCATGATTTGCTGCCAACCCAATTGATAGTGATACAAAGCGGTTTCGGATTTCGATTGATAAGGATGTTTTGGTTGTCTGCCGTTGTTGCATGAAAGCATCAACAATGCCGTAATCATGCAAATAATTGAAAAAGCGTTTTTCTTCATCTTGCTATGGGTCATGAAGTTTAATTTTGCCAACCTTTATTTTTTTTGAACATTCTTATACTTAGGCTGACCATTAATTTGAATTAATTGAATTAATCGAGTTAAATATACCCGAAAAAATGAAAAAAACCTACCTTTACGGAAACTTTAGTACATGGAATTAAAACTGAGCAAATCATTGTGTTTTTTTGACCTCGAAACAACCGGTACCGACGTAAGCAAAGACCGGATTGTAGAGATTTCTATCTTAAAAATTTTACCCAACGGCAATCGCGAAAGCAAAACTTGGTTGGTCAATCCGGAGATGCCTATCCCTCCCGGTGCAACTGCCATTCACGGCATTACCGATGAAAAAGTTACCAACGAGCCCACCTTCAAACAACTCAGTTCTACCGTTTGGAGTTTTATAAAAGATTCGGATTTGGCGGGTTACAACTCCGACCGTTTTGACATCCCTTTGTTGGCAGAAGAAATGTTGCGTGTCGGCATTGATTTCGATTTGAAAAACACCAAAACCATCGATGTGCAAACCATTTTTCACAAAATGGAGCAACGCACACTTTCTGCGGCTTATAAGTTTTATTGTGGCAAGAGTTTGGAAGATGCACACTCGGCCGAAGCCGATACCAACGCAACTTATGAAGTCTTAAAATCGCAATTGGACAGGTATAATGAAGTGTTGGAAAATGATGTTAAAATGTTATCAACCTTCAGCCAACACAAACGATTTGCCGATTTCGCAGGTTTTATTGCTTTCGACAAAGATGATGAAGAGGTGTTCACCTTTGGAAAACACAAAGGTCGCAAAGTACTCGAAATATTAGAACTCGAACCGGGCTATTTCAGTTGGATACTCAATGCTGAATTTCCGCTCTATACCAAGAAAGTATTAACCGCTATCAAACTCAGGGTGTTGAATAATAAATTAAATTAAGTAAAATGAAAATTGTTTGCATCGGTAGGAATTACGCTGATCACATCAGTGAGTTGGCCAATCAACGGCCGGCTGATCCGGTAATTTTTATGAAACCCGATACAGCTCTGCTTCCGGACGGACAAGCATTTGTTATTCCTGAATTTACGGATAATGTCCACTATGAAGTAGAATTGGTTGTCAAAATTTCTAAATACGGCAAGCATATCAACCCTGAATTTGTCAGCAGTTATTATGACGAAATAGGTTTGGGAATAGACTTCACGGCACGCGACGAACAAGACAAACTCAAAGAAAAAGGATTGCCGTGGGAAAAAGCCAAAGCCTTTGACGGATCGGCTGTGGTGGGCAAGTTTCTGCCAAAATCAAATTTTGCATCGGTCGATGACATCAACTTTTCGTTGAATAAAAACAAGCTGCAAGTTCAATCAGCAAATGCTTCGTTGATGTTGTGGAAAATAGACGAACTAATTGTTTACGTATCTAAATTTTTCACCTTGCGCAAAGGCGATTTGCTCTTTACAGGAACACCCGCCGGCGTGGGAAAAGTAAATTCAGGTGATGTTTTGGAGGGATTTATTGAAAATAAGACCCTATTTAAAACCCGTATTTTGTGATGGAAATAAATTATAAGTTATACCGAATCAGAGAAATGGCGGAAGGAGATGAAGATTTCGTCAAAGAATTGGTTTCTGCTTTTTTGCAGGAAATACCCGAGGACATGTTTCATTTGAAAGAGGCGGTTTTGGAATTTAATAATACGCAAATAAAATATTACGCACACAAAATGAAACCTACCATCGATTTATTTGAAACTGGTTTGTTGGAAGATATTATAGAACTCGAAAAAATGGGAAATTCAACTGGCAACAACAGTGAGATTCAAACTATTTTTTTAAAAGTAATAACCCAATTGGAGTTGGTAATTGCTGAAATGAAACTTGATTTTAATATTGCATGAGAGCAGAAATTATCACCATTGGAGACGAAATCCTCATCGGGCAAATCGTAGATACCAATTCGGCTTTTATCGCCAAAGAACTCAATAAAATAGGCATTGAAATTCATCAGATTACCTCTGTACACGATGACAAGCACCATATATTACAGTCTTTGGAAGATGCTGAAAACCATGTTGATATCATCCTCATTACCGGAGGATTGGGGCCAACCAAAGATGATATTACCAAACAAACACTCTGCGAATATTTTGATGATATCCTGATTCAGGACGATGCGGTTTTGGCTCATATCGAAGAACTTTTTGCCAAGTATATTAGCAATACGCAGATTTCAGATCTCAACAGAAAACAAGCTTTGGTGCCGTCAAAAGCGAAGGTTCTTCCAAATGTATTTGGGACTGCTCCTGGCATGTGGATTGAAAAAAAGAACAAGGTTTTTGTGTCGTTGCCGGGTGTCCCTTACGAAATGAAGAACCTCATATCCAACGAAGTAGTACCAAGGTTGATGTCGCATTATGAAAGGCCGTTTATCTTGCACAAAACTGTACTTACCTTTGGGCTTGGCGAAAGTGCGCTTGCCGAACGTATTGCGGATTGGGAAGACCAATTGCCCACGTTTATCAAGTTGGCGTATTTACCTAATTTGGGCAAGGTCCGTCTCCGATTATCTGCCAAAGGCTTGTCATTGGAAAAGATAGAGCAGGAGGTAAGCCGGCAACTTCAGTTGCTTATGCCCTTGATTGAGGACATCTACGTAGGGATGGAAGAAGAGGAAGAAATTGAGCAAACCATAGGCAGGTTGTTCACGCAAAAAGGGAAAACACTCGCCTTGGCTGAAAGTTGTACTGGTGGGAAATTGGCAAGCAAATTTACGACACATCCTGGTGCTTCAAAGTATTTTAAAGGTGGCGTGGTGGCTTATGCCACCGTAGCGAAGGAGGATGTTTTGAAAGTGCCGTCTCAGTTGATTCAACAAAACTCAGTAGTCAGTTCACAAGTTGCGGAAAGTATGGCTGTGCAAGCTCAAAAACTATTTCAATCGGATTATGCCCTGTCCACAACCGGGAATGCGGGTCCCACAAAAGGCGATTCGGAGGCAGAAGCTGGGACGGTTTACATTGCCTTGGCGATGCCAAATGGGGTGTTTTCTGAAAGATTCGAGTTTGGCAAAAACCGCGACCGGGTCATCGGGAAAGCTGTCAATAAGGCACTTGAGCTATTGCTTAAAGAAATTTTGAAAAACTAATATTTTTGGTTTGCACATCCGATAATTATTTCGTTAATTTGCACCCTGTTTTTAAACAACGATAATCTAGTACTATGTCAAAAGCTTGCCAACTTACCGGAAAAAAGGCGATGACCGGAAACAAAGTTTCCCATGCCATGAATAAAACCAAGAGAAAATTTGATGTGAACTTGGTTAAGAAAAGATTTTACATCCCGGAAGAAGACAGATGGGTAACTTTGAAAGTAACGACATCGACTCTGAAAACAATCAATAAAAATGGCATCGCTGCTGTTCTCAAGAAAGCAAAAGCCAAAGGTTTTATTAAACAATCAGCATAAATATTCAGTATCATGGCAAAAAGAGGCAATAGAATACAAGTCATCATGGAATGTACCGAGCACAAAACATCCGGTATGCCTGGCACTTCCCGATACATTACCACTAAAAACAAAAAGAACACTCCGGATCGTTTGGAATTGAAAAAATTCAACTCGATTCTTAAAAAAGTGACCGTTCATAAAGAAATAAAATAATATAAGTCATGGCAAAAAAATCAGTAGCAACCATACAAACTGGCTCAAAAAGATTGACCAAAGCAATCAAAATGGTAAAATCACCAAAATCCGGCGCTTATATATTCGTTGAAAGTATCATGATACCTGAGAAGGTGGATGAATTTTTGAAAGCGAAATAAGTTGCAAAAGTATATTTCTTAACCATCCAACCGGATGGTTTTTTTATGCCTAATCGGGAACATAAACCTCCAATACATCAGCTTTTTTTCCCTTGAGAGTGATTGATTTTTGAATGGCGGGAATTAAAATAACTTCACCTGTTTTTAGATGTTGCTCCTCAAAACCGCCTGTAAAGTGGACTTCTCCGAAGACGACCAAGTATATTTTGAAGGAGTCATGTGCTGTCAAATCTAAATGAACTTCTCCGGAAACAGGTATTAGTCTGGTTTCAAAATAAGGGCAAGCAACCATCTGGTTTGGCTGATTTAAAATTTTAGTATAATTAAGTTTAAAATTTTTATCACCCGAATAATTAATGGCATCCAATGCCAATTCGGTATGTAGTTCGCGGGTTTTTCCGTTTTTATCTTTGCGGTTAAAGTCGTAAACACGATAGGTTATGTCTGAAGTTTGCTGAATTTCTGCCAATAAAATTCCTGCGCCGATGGCATGAATCGTTCCGGTTTTTATAAAAAAAGTATCTCCGGCATCTACCGGCTCGAAGTGCAAAATGTCAGTCAAAGTATTGTTGTCTAAAGATTTTTGATATAAATCTTTGTTAACTGATTTTTCAAATCCTACGATAAGTTTAGCGTTTTTTTCGGCTTGCATCACATACCACATTTCCGTTTTTCCGAAAGTTTGGTGGCGTTTTTGAGCCAATGCGTCATCCGGGTGGACTTGTATCGATAAATCTTCACGCGCATCGATAAACTTAATGAGCAACGGAAAGGCATCACCGAATTTTTGATAATTCTTTTGACCAACCAGCGCACCTTGGTGTTTTTTCAAAACATCACGCAAGGTTTGTCCTTTGAACGCGCCATTTTGAACAATCGAAACATCACCATCTACATCCGATATTTCCCAACTTTCACCTATCAAATCTGATTGAATATTTTTTTTCAAGACTTGTTTGAGTTTGTTGCCACCCCAAATCCTTTCTTTATAAATGGGAATAAACCGCAAAGGGTATAAACTGATCATAGATTTTGAAGTTTTCCGATGGATTCTTTTGCTTTTTTGATGTGTGTAGATGCGTTCATGCTGTCAAATATCAGCACGACAACTCCCTTTTTGTCAACCACATAAGTAACTCGTCCGGGAATTAGCCCTAATAAATTACCCGGAACACCAAAGAGTTTTCGTACTTTATTGCTGCTGTCTGACAACAAAATAAAAGGGAGTTTATAGGTTTTTGAAAATTTCAGGTGGCGGGAAACGCTGTCATCACTGATGCCGATGACTTCAGCATCCATCGTCTTAAAAACCTCATAACTGTCACGAAAAGAGCACGCTTCTTTTGTACAGCCCGGTGTGTAGTCTTTCGGGTAAAAATAAATAACCAAAACTTTTCTTCCGATTAATGACGATATTGAAAAGTCATCGCCGTTTTGATTTTTTAAACTGAATTCGGGGATTTTATCGCCCATTTGAATAGCCATATCAATCTTCGGTATAGGTTACAAAATTGCGTGGTGTTTCATAGAGCGTAATTTCGAGTTTGAGATTGTTATCCAATCTTTTTTTAATTTTTTTCCAGATAACATGTGAGATATTTTCAGCGGTTGGATTGAGTGTTTTAAATTCTTCGACCTCCAAATTCAGATTTTTGTGATCAAAAGGTATTTCTATTTCTTCATAAATGATGTCTTTCAATATTTTTAAATCCATCACAAAACCGGTTTGCTGATTTATTTCTCCGGAAACACTGACTATGAGTTCGTAGTTATGGCCATGATAATTCGGGTTGCTACATTTGCCGAAAACTTCAGCATTGTATGCGTCCGTCCATTCTTTTCTGAACAACCTGTGGGCGGCATTGAAATGAGCTTTGCGGTGAACGGTAGCTTTCATTTTTTGACTTGGCTATAAAGGGTTTCATAGAACTCGTTAAAAATTATTTTAAACCACTCGGTATAGACTTCCGGATGTTTGTTTAAATCTGATTTTATGGCTTCGATTGGCATCCATTTCCAGGCGGCAACTTCCGTCGGGTTGATTATTGGGCTTTCTTCAAAATAACCGATTAAAACGTGGTCAAACTCGTGTTCTGTCAATCCATTGTCAAAAGGGGCTTTGTAGATAAAGGAAACCAAATCGGTGAGTTCGGTTTCAAACCCCATTTCTTCTATAAGTCTGCGTTTGCCGGCTTCTACATTCGATTCGCCTTCTCGTTGGTGACTGCAACAAGTGTTTGTCCACAAGCCGGGTGAATGGTACTTGTCAAATGCGCGCTGCTGCAGCATGAGTTCGCCGGATTCGTTGTTCAAAATAAAAACTGAAAAAGCCCGATGGAGCAATCCTTTTTCATGTGCTTCCATTTTTGGCATCAATCCAATTTGTTTATCGTTAGAATCAACCAAAATTACTTTTTCTTCTGACATAAATTACTTTTTATTTCAAAAGTACAAAAATCGTATTGAATAAATTGAATTAGGAGTCGGTAAACAAACTTTTGAGAAAGTGAAAATGATTATTTGAAAACAATTTAATAAAACTATTTTATGGTCTCAAAAGTGTCACCTTGACTAATATTTCCGGAAGAAAACCCTTTTCTGAACCAATACATTCGTTGTTCGGAAGTGCCGTGTGTGAAAGAATCCGGCACAATCCGGCCGTTAAATTTTCTTTGAATAGCATCGTCACCCACTGCGTTTGCAGCACTAAGGGCTTCTTCTATGTCATCTTCTTCCAAATAATTGCGATTGTAATGTGCCCAAAGCCCCGCGTAAAAATCGGCTTGTAATTCTAATGCAACAGAGAGCTTGTTGGCTTCAATTTCAGACAAATCACTTTGCAATTTTCTAACTTTGGCAGACGTTCCCAACAAGGTTTGTACATGATGCCCAACTTCGTGAGCCATGACATAGGCAATGGCAAAATCACCTCCTTTTGCACCAAAACGGGTGCGGAGTTCCTCGAAAAAGGTCAAATCCATATAAACTTTGTAATCGCCCGGGCAATAAAAAGGCCCCGAAGCTGAGCTTGCGCCTCCGCATGCAGTTTGGACAGATTCTCTGAACAAAACCAATTTAGGCTCTTCATAAGTCAAACCGTTTTCTTGAAAAACCTGATGCCAAACATCTTCAGTATCAGCTAAAACGGTAGCCGTGAAAAAACCCATTTTTTCATCTTCTTGGCTCAACGGCTCGGAAGATCCTGTTTGAGTTTGTTGTTGAAGTTGATTTTGTACTTCTTGAAGTAGTTGCGTGTTTTCGCCACCCATAAACATTTGCAGTATAAAAAAAATGAGTCCAATTGCACCTCCACCGATGGCTATTTTAAGCCCCGGCCCGGATGTCCTTCGGTCTTCAACGTTTTCACTTTGTCTTCTTCCCTGCCATTTCATGAAGTTTTGGAATTTGTTTAAAAAAAAAGTAAATATAAATTATTTCACGAAAGTTGATTCAATAAAATTAAAAAAACCTCTTCGTTAAAAGAGGTTTTCCAATCTCAATCATTAGGTAGTTTAGTTCTCTGAAAGGATGATAAATTCTGATCTTCGGTTGCGTTGATGTTGCTCTTGGTTGCACGCTTTGCCGTTTGTACATTCGTTCAATAGAGCGGATTCACCATAGCCTTTACCGGTCAATCGGGAAGTGTCTATTCCGCCTACTTCAACAATATATTTGAAGGTTGATTGATTTCGGCGTTCCGATAGTTTCAAGTTGTATTTGTCATTTCCACGGCTGTCTGTATGCGAACGAATATCAATTTTGAGTTGCGGATACTGTTGCATGGCAGCGATAATTTTTTGCAATTCGATTTCGGCATCCGGCCTGATATTAGCTTTGTCAAAGTCAAAATAGATTGGATTGAGCTGCAATATTTTAGCCAAATCAAGGCCGTCTTCTAACTTGCTTTTATCTTTGGTTAACGGAATTTTGACGAAACCGGTTTCGGTTAAATCGGCAACATTTATTCTGATTTCATTGATAAGATAATCTTCTTTTTCACCTTTGATAAGCAATTCGTCAGCACAATGGGCATCGAAAGAAAAAACCGCATCTTCTCCCAAAGTACGTTTTTCGAGTTGTGAGCCTAAAGAATTTGAAAGCGTTACTGTCGGATTTGGGATGGCAAGCCCGGTTTCGGCATCCACGATAATTCCTCTTAATATTGCCAAACATTTCAGGTTAAAAGCGTAGATGTCATCGTCCCCAATTCCGCCCGGCCGGTTTGAAGATAAATAACCTATGCCACTCGCATCATCAGAAAAATAGGCAAAGTCATCGGAAGAGCTGTTGATCGGTTTACCGATATTTTTAATTGTGGCTTCCGAAGATGGATTTGAAAGGAAACCGGCAATGTTTGCAACTTTAAAGATATCTAAACCACCCA
>PFUR01000067.1 GCA_002790195.1 Flavobacteriales bacterium CG_4_9_14_3_um_filter_40_17 | reverse complement strand
CGCTTACCCAAGAATAAGTGGTTCTTATCCAAGATTTAACTTGATGAATCATTACATGCAAGGCTTTAAAGTTTGCCCTTTTATCACTTAATATTTGTGTTAAATCATAATCCTTAGCAATAGGATTGTAACCTTTCCACTTATCAGTAGTGATTTTTGCCTTTTTATCAATGTGCTTATCGAACATTTTTCGCAATGATTTAGCTGAATAATCCGGGATTTGAAAGGTGTAAAAACGTTTCACTTTTTCCGTTATCAGTAAGTTCCACAGCACATACCGCTTTTTTCTTTGAACTGTTGTACTTCTGCCAGGCTTACCTTCTTCGTAGCCACCAACAACGTATTCATCAACATTTACGATGCCTTTCATAGGGAAATCTTCACTAGATTTCATGGCTTCACGAACTTTTTGCATAAACAGTCTTGCTGTCTTTTCTTGAACTCCAAAGCGAACTGCGGTTTGAGATGCAGAAAGGCTTTTTGTGGTCGTATCCATTTCAAAGCATATGAAAAATGCTTTTTTTAGCCCAAATTTCACTTTATGGAATAAAGTATTTGCCGTCGCGGATTCGGTATCGCTACAAATATTGCAAGTTCTCGCAAAATCTTTACGTATTTGACTCTTTGTATGGTTACATTTTCTGCAAATATATTGCTCCGACCACTTGATTTTTGAGAGATATTCCCTGCAATCTTGGTCGGTTTTGAAGCGTTCAGCAAACTCTATGAGGTTTTGACCCTTGAAAATTTCCATTTTTTCTATGTTTTATGTGGCTTTAATGATATGAAATTAAATACCGACCTCAATTTAATTATTTCATCTTGGAAAAAATGTGCATTACAATTTTGGTTCCCAGCCGTTTTCGTAAGTTCTTGACCACAGTTTCATGGCATCTCGGTCGTAGATGATACCGTTTTCACTGTCAATATCAAATCCTTTTCCGATGCGGTAAGCAATGTTGGCGTAATGCACCATTGCCATGCTGATGGAAGCATCATCAATAGGGGCATTCAATTTTGCTTTGCCCCGGATGGTATCAAAAAAGTTCAACACATGAGCCGTAGTCATATCACCACCACCACCCAACACGTTGCCTGCTTCTTGTGAAGTAGCTTGGCTGTTTTTGACTATTTTGCCGCTCCGGTCGGTGAGGATATATTTTCCGCGATCGACAAAAACCGCGCCTTCACTGCCGTAAATAATGGTGCCGCGACCGCCTCCGTAAGTGTCGTACCCATTGCGGCTTTTGCCATCCCATTGGATGATTTTATGGTCTTTGAATCGAAAAGTGGCCTGCATGGTGTCGTACATTTCCCAACCATCGCCGGAGAAATGCCGTTTGGCTGCTTCCACCTCCGCATACTGTGGAAAGTCAACCTGCAAAGCCCAACGTGCCACATCCAGTTCGTGGGTGCCGTTGTTACCTGCTTCGGCAGTACCATAATCCCAGCCGTACCAATGCCAGTTGTAATTCCAGGTTTCTTCGGTATATTCTCTTCGTGGTGCAGGTCCCTGGAACAAATCCCAATCTAAACCTTGCGGGATTGGCGTTTTTTTCTGTGTTGGTACTTCCCCCCTATGATTGGTGTAAAAAGCGACTGCTTTGTAAGGCGTTCCAATGATACCGTTGTGGATTCCCTTGATGATTTCGATGGTATGATCGGACGAACGTTGCTGGTTGCCCATTTGCACCACTTTGTTGTATTGTTTGGCGGCCTTCACCAATAATTCATTTTCATGCAAATTGTGGCTGCATGGTTTTTCGACATAGACATTTTTCCCGGCTTTCATCGCTAGGATAGAACCCGGCGTATGCCAGTGATCGGGGGTGGCGTTGAACAAGACATCCACTTTGGGGTCATCGATGACTTTGCGGATATCGTTTTCCAATTTGGGTTTGTAGTCAATGTAGGGCGAAAAACTTTCTAATGCTTTTGTGCGTTGGCTTTCCATGACATCGCACAAATACATCAAATGCACATTCGACTCTTTTTTGGCAATAGGTTCGTAATAGGCGCCCAATCTTCGTCCCAGTCCTGCGATGGCCACGTTCAACCGGTCGTTGGCACCGATGATGCGCCGGTAACTACTTGCCGACATACTCATGGCAGTAGTTCCCACTGCCATTGCGGCACTTCCCAAAACTGTCTTTGTGATAAAATTTCTTCTGGTAGTCATGCGTTAGTAGGTTTTAATTTTTACATTTCTAAACGAGACCCGGTTGCCGTGATCTTGCAACAGGATGAGGCCTTTATCGGCTTCACCGAATTTAGGCCAATCAACGTATTTACTTTCCGAAACCAATTTTCGGAATTCGAGGCTTTTACGCTCGTATTCGAGGACTTTCATGCCGTTCAACCAATGTTCGACGTGGTTGTTTTTTGAGATGATAGTTGTGGTATTCCATTGACCGATTGGATAGATGGGTTTAATTGGATTGGCTTTGATGAGATCGTACAGGGAGGCAACCGTTCTGCTTCCCTCATGGTTGCCGAGTTTGGCATCGGGATGATTTTCATCATCCAAAATTTGGTATTCCAACCCGATGGCAGAGCCTTCTCCCTTGTTGAGGCCGGTGTCCACATAATATTTGATGCCGCTGTTGGCTCCTTTGGTAATTTTAAAATCTACTTTGAGTTCGAAATCACCGTATAATTCGGTGGTCACGATATCGCCCCCTGCCGCGGCTTCGGCTCCATCAGAAGCCAAAACTGTGAGTTCGCCATTTTCAATTTGCCATCCTTGTTCAGGGAATTTATCTAATTTGGCACCGCGCCAACCGTCCGTTGTTTTCCCGTCCCAGAGGAGTTTCCAACCTTTTTTTTCTTCATCGATGGTGAGTTTATTTTTGGTAGTAACGGGTGTCAAAGGCGATTTTTGGGTGTATTTGGAAAGGTTGTCCGTGAGGATTTTAACATCTTTCCAAACGATTTGAGTACCTTCTTTTTGTCCTTCCCGCACACTGTGCACTTGCAATGCGATAAATCCGGAAGCCGTTTTGTCATCAATGAGATAGGCTGCCGGCACGTTGTTAATCCATGTCTTGATGGTATCGCCGATAGCTTCGATGCGGTAGTGGTTCCAGTCATTTTGTTTAAAAGCTTTTTGCGCAGCAGGATTATCTTCCAGATTACACAACCATCCTCTTCTTTGTTCGTCATAAATACCTGCACTCCAAGCCCGTTTCGATGGATCAATCTCTATTTGATAGCCATGTACAACCCCATCCCTGTAATAAGGAAAACTGTTGCTTCGGATTTGAATCCCGGAATTCATGGTCGAGTCAACTTTGTAATCGAGTTCTAGGATAAAATCACCGTACATTTTGTTGGTAGTCAAAAAGGTGTTGGGCGAATCGGACACAGAGGACCCAATGATGACACCCTCCTTAATTTCATAGTTCGCATGCCCTCCTTTGATGACCCAGCCGCTGAGCGTTTGCCCGTCGAACAAATCGACCCAAGGGGTGGTGTCTTTTATGGTTTCTGCACAGCTTGAAAGCATCAGGACAAATAGAACCGGAATGAATTGGGGTGAAAAGACTTTTGTTGTTGATTTCATTAGAAATGGGTTTATGATTTAAATATTAATTTCGTACCTTTTAGGTTTAAAAATTTCACACTAAATATAGCGTACTCTTTTTGCTTTGAAAAATAATAGGACAAATTTCATTAATTTGACAGTATTTGTGTTTAAAACAATCTAGTTTATTTAAGATATTGAATTAAAAACCCCTTCCCACTTCGTTGGATAAAATAAAAAGGGGTATTAAACAAAAATCAAATCAATCAATATCCCGGGTTTTGTGGAAAATCCGTAGAAGTTCTGTCTATTTGTGTAAGCGGAATAGGTCTTAACATGTGAAAATCCTGAATGTTCGGAGCTCCTTGGGGATTGTGTAATCTGACACGCTCCACTAGTTTACCGGTTCTAACCAAATCGAACCAACGTTTGCCTTCCTGCGCTAATTCTTTGGCTCTTTCTTCTAAGATTACATCGATAGTTACAGAGGATATTGGAGGAAGGGAGGAAACATTATCAACACCATAGGCTCTCATCCGGACTTCATTGAGATATTCAAGTGCCTTTATTTGATTTGGAGCCGGTTTAAGTGCATTTGCTTCAGATGCAATTAGATAAACCTCAGCCAATCGCCACGCAATAAAATCCCTGCCACCTGACGTTTCATTAACAGAGACACGATTTGGTTGCACCCATTTTTTTGTAGCTGGATATGTTTTTTCGGTGTATTCCTCTTGATTAAAGATGTTAACACCAAACGGGCGGCTATCCTTTTCGGCTTGTGTTAAAGTTTTTCTTGGTAGCCAAACTGCCGTATCGCCTACTTGTACTCCGGGAGGAGCAGATTTTGGGTTGTTTGCAAGCCATACGGTTTTAAAAGTTCCGTCATATCTTTGATCTTCTAAATCATATAGATTCAGCAGATAATTGGTTGGTTTGAATCTTTTCCAAGGCCTGCCATTTACGACATCCCTCACCATACCCGGTAATTTGTCATATTCCATTAGAAAAAACAAATGTGCAGGATTTCCCCCGTTGTCAAACTCTGTATTGTCTGCGAACTGAGCAGACAAAATGACTTCCGGATTATTTTCATTATCCAATTTCCATAAATTCGCAAATGGTTTTACCAAACTAAAAGGGCCGTTGTTAATTACTTCCTCGGCATATTGCGCAGCCTTGTCGTAGTTTTTCAAGGTGAGATAGATGTCAGCCAAGGCAGTCTTAGCAGCCCATGATGTAGCTCTACCAAAATCATTTTGGGAAGCAGGTAAATTTTGTTCTGCAAACTCCATATCTTCAATAATCTTAGGGTACAATTGATCCAATGGCATTCTTGTCGCTTCTGTCTCGACACCTATTGTTTCCTGATCCGTATAATGAACAGGCCCCCAGATACGTGCCAACCAGAAGTAATAATAGCCTCTTAAAAAATGAGCTTGCCCTAAAATGTTTTTTAATTTTTCGGGATCGGAAATCACATCCGGAGTCCGTCCGATAACCGCGTTAGCCGAGTTTATTCCTTTGTAGAAATCTTCCCAAGGCTCTTTAACAACCACTGAGCTAGCATTTAAATCCGTATTATAGGTGTTAAAAGATTTAAAATTTCCATCCGAACCGTTCGTATAAGTGTCTGTTCCCATCGCAATTAAAGTCCATCCGGTTTCGCGATTGCCACTGTTTCCACTGCCAACGAAAGATGTGAAAGCGGAATAGGCTCCGTTGAGCGCCAAGCCAATTCCTTCTTCATCGGTAAATACACCCTCTGCCGTTAGATCGCCTGTAATTTTTTCGGATAAATTGTCAGCTACGCAGGATGATAGAAGTATCAATAATACGAGAATTATTTTTAGTTTTTTCATATCTGAATATTAGTAAATTAATATATTAAAATGATACGTTGATGCCATACAAAAACGTTTTTGGACTGGGTAAAAAATTGGAACTTGCTCCAACTTCAGGATCAAAGCCATCCAGATCTTCCGCAGTAAAAAGAAAAGGATTTTGAGCGGTGGCATAAAGTCTTAGGTTTTCTAATTTAAGATAATTAGCCACTTTGCTGTTGCTTTTGAAAGTATAACCAAGTGTAATGTCGCGTATTCTTGTAAAAGACGCATCTACAAAATTCAACACCTGGGAATCCAAAGGCCGCTCTTGATTGGAATTTGGTCTCGGAAACTTGTTACTCGGGTTTTCAGGAGTCCAGAAATTCACATTGAGGTTGTTAAATCTTCCAAACAAAGTATTGGCATTTTGCAACAGTCTTGATCGTGTGACATTGCCTTGACTGGTCAGCACAACTACCGTTAAATCAAAACCTTTATATTCCATCTTGCTGGTAAGCCCTCCGGTCCACTTAGGATCTCGTTGACCTATTATCCTTCTATCGTCATCATTGATAACGCCGTCGTTGTTTAAATCCTTCAATTTTATATCTCCGGGTCTTCTGCCAAAACTGGCGGCTTCCGCTACTTCGTCTAACTGCCAGATACCGTCGAAAACGCGATCGAAAAACACGCTCAAAGGTTTCCCGATAAATCGCTGATCCCCAACGTCGTCTAGTTTTCCCCTTGAAAGTTCGACAATCGTATTACTGTTTACAGAGTAATTGAAGTCTGTAGTCCATTTGAAGTCCCCCGTGTTTATAATTATAGTGCTTAGTGTAACATCTACACCTTCACCGTCTGTTTCACCTATATTTTGTAAAATAGATTGAAATCCGGAGGTTGCCGGCAAAAGCCTGTTTAATAAAAGATCGGTTGTTGTATTATTATAATAATCAATGGAACCTGAAATTCTGTTTTGCATCAAAGCAAAGTCTATTGCTACGTTAAACGTTTTTGTTTTTTCCCATTTTAAGTTGGGGTTTGCTATTTCAAGGGGTGTAAACCCAAAGGCTGCATTACCTCCAAAGGATCCTTCAGTCCGGCCAAGGCTACCGAAAGACGTAAAAGGACTAATTGGGTTTCGGCCCACTTGGCCGTATCCAAACCTAAGTTTTAAATCGGAGACGAGAGTTTGATTTTTAAAAAAATCTTCCTCTGATATTTTCCAGGCCACTGAAGCGGAAGGAAAAAATCCCCATTTATTACCTTGTGATAGTTTAGAAGAACCGTCATATCGCCCGGTAAGGGTTAAAAGGTATTTGCCTTTATATGCGTAATTGAATCTGGCCATAAAAGATGTCCAATCTTCCGTATCTAAAAAACTGTCTCTAAAATCGACCACTTCCCCATCGCTAAGATTGTTGAATGTTTGTGAATCGGAAGCAAGACCACTTACACCAACCGTAGTGAAATCTCTTTCTGAATTCTGGAAACTATAAAGGAATGTTGCGTCGAGGGAGTGGACTTCATTAAAGACTTTTTTATAATCCAATACATTTTCTATGACAAAGGATGTGTTAATAGAAATGTCTTTGCTTGCTTTATTTCGAACACCCCGGCCAAACGCACTCAATTTGCCATCGAAGGTTGTCCTCCTGAGCGTTTCAAATTGCGGTTGGACACTGAATGTGTATTTTAGGTCGCTAAAAATTTTGTACGAAGCAAAAATGTTGGCAAAATACCTGAAGTTCTTTGTCCGATCAATTTTATTGTCTGTATCTAAG
Source organism: Flavobacteriales bacterium CG_4_9_14_3_um_filter_40_17 (assembly GCA_002790195.1). Taxonomy (GTDB): domain Bacteria; phylum Bacteroidota; class Bacteroidia; order Flavobacteriales; family Flavobacteriaceae; genus UM-FILTER-40-17. Next base: position 24,964 of record PFUR01000067.1, on the reverse strand, counting down.
TTATTAAGCGGGTTCCAAACAAGCCCATCTGACAACGGATCTGTTGTTGGTGTGCCATCTTCATTGAAGGGGGGGGTTAGGGGGCTGTTTTGCACAATAGCACTTATAGGATCAGTATCGCCTCTTAGGCCGAATCCGACTTGTTGGGAAATACCGATTTTCAACTTTTTAGTCAAATCAAAGTCGAGATTGGTTCGAAAGGAATATCTCTCGAATTGAGCCGGACCAAGAATACCTTCCTGTTTAAAATAATTAGCAGAGAGTGCATATCGCAATTTTTCCGTTCCGCCGGTTACGCCGAGTTGATGGTTTATTTGCAAACCGCTTTGAAAAGCCAAACCTTGAAAGTCTGTATCTACACCTGCCTGAAAGGCTTGTAACTGTAGGGGTTCTAACGCGCTTTCAATGGAAGGGATTGGATTTGTCCCAACCGGAACGCCTTGTTTTTGGTCTTTGGCGGCTCTTACAGCCTCCAACCTCATGGCTACCCATTGCTCGGAATTCAGAAGGTCAAAATCCTCACCCGGATTAGAAATGGCATAATAGGTACTGTAGTTAAAGCTTGGTTTCCCGGATTTACCCCTCTTTGTTGTAATCAAAATAACGCCGTTTGCGCCTCTGGCACCGTAAATTGCGGCTGAAGATGCATCTTTTAACACCTCAATTGAGGCTATGTCAGACGAATTAACATCTGAAAGATTGCCTTCCAAAGGAATTCCGTCAATAACTAATAGAGGCTCGTTTGAAAAGTTTAAGGAGCTTCTCCCTCTCACCAGGATGCTTGGCGAACTTCCGGGGTTGTTATTCGTAACGCTTATTTGAACCCCAGCTGCTTTGCCCGCAAGTGCATTCAACGCATTACTTTCACTGGTTTCGTTTAAGGCTTTGCCGGATACCGATGTAATGGCGCCCGTAACATCACTTTTCTTTTGAGTACCATATCCCACCACAACAACCTCATCGAGTGCGGCAGCACTGGCCACCAATGATATTGTGAAGTTGGTTTGACCATTAACCAGAACCTCCTGAGTTGTAAATCCAATAAAGGAAATGGTTAGTGTGGCGTTCAAGTCACTGACAGTTAATGAAAATTTACCATCAAAATCTGTCTGGGTGCCATTAACTGTACCCTTTTGGAAAACGTTCGCTCCGGGTAGGGGCTGGCCTTGGTCATCCAGAATAGTCCCTGAAATTTTAACGTCTTGCGAATATGCTTGCGCAAAGAATAAGCATAGTAAAGTCACTAATAGTAATTTAAATTTTTTAAGCTTCATATTACTTTGGTTTTAAATTGGTTTTGTTCGTGTGCGCACACGTAATTGAATTACAAAAAAACATTAGATAGGCTATATTAATAGATTGATGTGATAAATTATTCCGTGGGCGCACACAAATGTAAAAAATATTTTTAAATAAAGTAACTTTAATTTAATTTAATTTTGATAATTAATTTTCATTTCCTTAATGTGAAATTAAGCGAATCCCTTAACCCCTTTAAATTATAGGCTTTGGCGGTGATGTAACTGTTTTGGATTTCTATTTGAGATTTAGCTTTAGTGTTAAATTTAACATTTCACGCAAGTTCGAAATGTTAAATTTTTGGAAATAGAGTTTCAAAGACATAGTCATATCGATTATACTTTAAATAAGAATTTTATCTGATATGGAGAAATTAGTTTTTTTATTTCGGGTTTATAAAGGTTTTATATTTGATTTTTCCCGTGTGCGCCAACTATCCATTTTAAATTTATCTATATTTACCCGACACAAACAATAATCCTTTGAAAACAATTAAAGACATTGCTGAAGAAGCACAAGTATCGCCGGGTACGATTGACCGGGTCCTTCACAACCGGGGCGGCGTTTCCAAAAAAACAGAAGAAAAAGTAAGGCAGCTCCTTAAAAAAAACAACTTTAAGATCAACCGGGTGGCACGGTCGCTCGCAATGAATAAGTACCTCAAAATCGCCACGCTCATACCCGAATATGACGAGGAAAATACTTTTTGGCGGGCACCGCTGATGGGAATTCAAAGCGCGCAGGAAGAATTAGAGGTGTTTGGGGTAAAAGTGATAAACTTTGCTTTTGACCAGTTTAAGGCATCCTCTTATGTCAATCAATTTAACGCTTTGATGGATGCGCAGCCGGACGGCGTAATCATCGTGCCTACTTTCCAAAAGGAAACAAAACGAATGGTAGCCGGATTGGAAGAAAAGAACACCCCTTACATGTTTATCAACATTGACTTGGATGGATTTAGAAACATATCTTTTATTGGTCAAGATGCCTACATGAGCGGGAGGCTAGCAGGAAAACTCATGCATTTGTGCCTACAGGAAACCTGCGATGTTTTGATTGTACAAACGCGTCCGAACATCGATATCAATCATGCTATTTTTAAACGAATCAATGGTTTTACCGATTATTTGGACGAAAACCGTATTCCGATACGCTGTGTGAATGTAGATGTGTCAAACTTGAATAATTCCAGTATATTGATGGATGAACTCCGGTCTGTTTTAGATGAAAATGCATCCATCAAAGGCGTTTTTGTACCGAACAGCCGGGTTGCTCTGTTCGCTGATTGCTTAGAAAAACTCAAGACACGTAAATTGGCGTTGATAGGTTATGATGGGACTGATCCAAATATTCAATGCCTGAAGGAAGGGAAAGTAGATTTTTTAATTTCTCAGAAACCCTTTAAGCAAGGATATAACGCTATTAAGCTGATAACAGACTTCCTGATTGACAAAAAACAACCCGAAGCAAAAATATATTCGCCCATCGAGATTCTGACAAAGGAAAACGTCTTCCAACGCGAGATAAATTCGAATGAATAGCGAGCACATAATGGTTTATACTGATGAATATCAACTAAAAATAGCTGACTATTTTCATCCATTTAGCTCATTTCGATTTCGTTTGATAAAGTGCCGCAAGTCCGATAATCGGACCGATGGCCAAAACCGTGTAAATATAGGTTTCATCAAAAGATTCTTTCAACATATTGAGAAGTTGAATGCTGACAATGGTAATCGCAAAACCGATGCTGTTGATGATGGTGAGCGCAGTTCCTTTGATTTCCGGAGAAGCATTTTCTGCCACGAGAGCCGAAAACAAAGGTGAATCGGCAATGACAAATAAACTCCAAAAAATCAGAAACCCGATGAGCAACACTTCTGATTCTATGTGAAATACGAAAGGAGAAATCAAACAACAAAAACAGGAAATGCCCAAGGCTGTGGCAGCGGTTTTTTGAATCCCGAATTTCCCGGAAACGTATCCTCCCAACACACAAGCCGGACCGCCCAAAGCGATGATTAAAAAAGAAATCATCGGAATATTTAATTGCGCTCCGGGATGCCGGTTGAGATAGGTTGTCAACATCAGCGGGACAAACGACCAAAACGCGTACAATTCCCACATGTGGCCAAAATAGCCGAAAGCCGCAGATCGAAAATTTTCATTTTTGAAAACTTTAAAAAATGCTTTAAAATCCGGTTTTTGTCCGGGTTTCCGATACGGGCCGTCCGGCACCAAAACAAGCATCAAAAATCCGCCGATTAGCGCGATTCCTGAGGTAAATAGCAGTACCATTCGCCAAGGTAAGGCATCGGTCATTCCTTTGAGCAGATGCGGAAATGCCGTACCGATTACCAATGCGCCTACCAAAAATCCGAGTGATTTGCCCAAGCCTTTTTGGAAATAATCGGCGGCAATTTTCATCCCAACCGGATAAATGCCCGCCAACGAAAACCCGGTTAGAAATCGGAACACAATCAAAAGTGCTAAACTGTTGTTTTCCAAAATGATACCGAGATTGAAAACACTTCCCGCGATGGCACTGAAAAAGAACACACGCGAAGGTGAAAACCGGTCGGCAAGAGTGAGCAAGGAAAAAATCAAGGTGCCAATGATAAAACCGAATTGCACTGCCGAAGTAAGGTTTGCTAAAGCATCCGAATTGAGGTGGAATGCGCTGGAAAGGTCATTCATCACGCCGTTTCCGGCAAACCAGAGGGAAGTACAACAAAACTGGGCGAAGACGATTGTGGGTAAAACGCGGTTGGTGCTTTTTGTCATGAAAAACGACGAAATAGTAGATGGGAAAACAAAGTTGGCGGGCGATTCATTTTTCGTTTATCAACCGATAAATCAACAAAGCGGCACGTTTCATAAAGTCCTTATAAGAAGCCAAATCCATGGTTTCGCCTAAGGTGTGCGCGCCATTTCCATCCACACCCAAACCGTCTAAGGCATCGACATAATCTGCAACGAAAGAAATATCTCCCGCCCCTCGCCTACCCGGATCGAAAGCTAAAACTTCACCTTGTCCCAAATCTTGGCTGATTTGACTGAGTGTAGCCAAAACTTTTAGATTACCCTCAGTCGGCGGCATGGAGGGATAGCCAGAGGCGAAGGTGAATTTTGCGGTTGTATTAGGTAGGTTTTGAGATACGATTTCTTCCATTTTTGCTTGGGCTTTCTTCATCTGTTCGGCTGTGAGAAAACGCAAATCACCTTTAACAAATGCGTTTGGGGAAACCACATTGGTTTTGCCTTCGGCTACACCGCGCGATTCATCGTCCGCGACTTCAACGGTCGATCCGCCAAGCATCAAACCCGGGTTGAAAGTCAGATATTCTTCTTGTAAATTTTCATAGAATGCATTCAATATCCGGGCAGCTTCATAGATGGCTCCTGCGCCGGTATTTTTTGAAAAAACACCCGCCGAATGCGCTCTTTTTCCAAAAGTTTCGAGTGTCCAAGAAGCTGTACCTCTCCGCGCGACCGTGGCATAGTTAAATCCTGTAGCGCCTTCAAAACCCAAAGCCACATCACTTCGTTTGGCTGCATCTACCAGTGATTGGCGGCTCACTTCCATCGGGTGGCCTGTCTTTTCTTCATCACCGGTCATGGCAACGATTATTTGCGCATTTTTCAAAACGCCGGCTTCTTTTAAAGCTCTCAAGGCGAAGAGGATAATCACATCACCGCCTTTCATGTCGCCCGCACCGGGCCCAAAGATTGTGTCTCCCGTGCGACGGAAATCTTGAAAAGGACTATCTTTTTCAAAAACAGTATCGAGGTGGCCAATCAGCAACAATTTTTTACCCTTGGGTTTCCCATTGCTAAATTCCGAAAACAGATGGTCGCCACGTTTCATACTTTCCGGCAGTGGGAGTAGTTTGCTGTCAAATCCGATTTCTGAAAAGGCATCAGCAAAGAGGTTGCCTACTTTTTTAACACCTTCCACGTTGAGTGACCCACTGTTGATGTTGACGGCTTTTTCCAAAAACAAAAGGGATTCTTCATAATTGGCTTCGATGCGGTCTAATATTTTTTTTTCGGTTTTGCTCAGTTGGGCAAAGGCGGGGGAAACAGCGATAAACGCAAGTACTAAAATCAGTTGAATGTGTTTCATGTCGTTGATGTTGGTTTATAAAGCTAATTTTTGGGTATTCTAATAAGCAGGAAAAATGAGATTAATAGGTTTTGGTCATGTTTTCGGGAATTGCGATGATAAAATCTGCTATATTCTTGAATGAATGTTCTAAAGTACGAATATTTTCTTGTTCAACGGTAGTAATCGTTATCAACTTGATTGACGGTTTTTTTTGTCTAACATACCAAACGATGCCTTCATGATTTTTAGAATGAAAAGAGCCGTTGAAATGAATAAAAAGACTTCCTGACATGAAATTATTAAAGATGAAATGTGCCATCGTAGCGTCTTTGGAGGCTTGCGATTCAGCCATAAAGTTTCCGCCGTGGTTTACCATTTTTTTAATTTCTGCGTAGGAAGAAAGATCAGCCTCAAATTGAATTGGTAAAGGAGCAATCCAACTTTTTTCGGTATTGGAAAGTGAGTCAAGGCTTGAAAAGCCCTTCTTAAAAATCAGGCTTGCATATTTTCGGGGAATGTTGGTGGCAACAAACTGTATTTGGTGTTTTTTGGCAAAATCAACCAAAGGTTTATAATCCGTTTCATAGTTGTTCCAAAGCCGTGCACTTTCCTTGAATTTTTTTTCATCTATAACACTTGATAAAAAATCGTTGAGGATTTCCTGGTTGTCCGATTCAAACATTTCGGCTCCCAAAATGAGGGTTCTTTTTTCTTGTAAGTACTTGATAGCCTCGAGTTGCAACCAATGTGCGATTGGATTGTTGTGTTGTTCACCAAAAAAAATCAAATCAGCTTTTTCGAGCTGATTCATCATTTTTTTAAAAGTAGTTTTAGAACCATTTGCGGTGTATATTTGATGAGATTTTGGATTTTGAGCATAGGTAGAAACAGAAATTTGACAGAGGACGGCTATACATAATATGAATTTTTGCATAATTGAAAGAAATTAGTTAGTGCATCAAAGATATTCAAAAGCACAACTGTCAACAGTAAATTTGAATCAATTTTTGGTTTTGTTGGTAGTTATAAGTCTTGAGACTCAAAAAAATAATCATAAATCTTAACTTTGAACTAGCTCACTTATCCATAAAACAAATCAAAAACTTACCTTTGTCCGATTCAAAAAAATACATTCTACTAAATGATACTATTTATCCAGATTATTCAGTTTGTGCTCATCATTTCAATCTTGGTTATTCTTCACGAATTGGGCCACTTCATACCGGCCAAATTATTCAAAACCAAAGTCGAAAAGTTCTTTTTGTTTTTTGATGTGAAGTTTGCCATTTTTCAGAAAAAAATAGGTGAAACAGTCTATGGCATTGGGTGGCTACCATTGGGTGGCTACGTGAAAATCGCCGGAATGATTGATGAGAGCATGGACAAAGAGCAGATGAAACAGCCGGCACAACCTTGGGAATTCCGTTCCAAACCAACTTGGCAAAGGCTTATCATCATGGTTGGCGGTGTAACTGTTAATTTTCTCTTGGCATGGCTGATTTACAGCGCATTGTTGTTTAAAAATGGGGAAACATACATTCCTTCCGAGAGCCTGAAATACGGTATCTATGTTGACTCAATCGGCGAACAATTGGGCTTGAGGACCGGCGATAAAATCTTGGCAGTTGACGGGAAAAAAGCCAAAAAATTTAATGAAGCGGTTTTGAACATCATACTAGGAAATGAAGTAACGGTAAACAGGGATGGCAAAACCATAACTTTCCCGCTGTCTGATGCAGGAAAAGAAACCGTTTTCCGAACGCAGGGAAAAAACTTTTTGAGTTATCGCATGAAACCGATTATTGCTGAAGTTGCAAAAAATTCGGTAGCTGAGCAGGCAGGCATACAAGCCGGTGATCAAATCGCGCAAATCAATGAGCAAAAAATCGAATTTTGGGATGAATTTACTGATAAAATCAAATCCTCAGCCAATCATCAATTGGATGTACAAGTCTTGCGAAACGGTGAACTTCAAAATATTACGCTCACTGTGCCGGATGAAGACGCTATCGGCGTCCGTTTAGATGCCAAAAATCTGAGTGTGACGGACAACTATGGTATTTTTGCTTCCATTCCGGCCGGCTTCAATCGTACCATCCAAGTATTGACCGATCAAATCAAGCAGTTTAAAGTAATTTTCAACACCAAAACCGGCGCATACAAACAAGTAAAAGGACCCATCGGCATCGTCGAGATGATGCCCGAATCGTGGGATTGGAGTTTCTTTTGGGGATTCATGGCGATGTTTTCAGTTTGGCTTGCATTCCTTAACATTTTGCCAATACCCGCATTGGATGGGGGCCATGTGATGTTTTTGTTATACGAAATGATTTCCGGCAAAAAACCGAGTGAAAAAGTATTGGAAACCGGACAAATTATCGGTTTTGTATTGCTTATGGGCTTGATGGCAATCGTTTTTGGCAACGACATTTGGAACATCATCAAACGTTTTATTTGAGGTGAACCCTTTCGGGGTTTGAAACCCCGAAAGGGTTGGTTTTGCTATTGCCATACTTTCACATAGTCGATTTTGTACTTGGAGGGATAAATACTCTCATCTACTTCCGGACCGCCAAAGTTGCCACCAACAGCCAAGTTAATCAAAATGAAAAAAGGTTGATCAAACGGCCAAGTTGCTTCCGTTTTATCGGTTGGCGCGTAGGTATAAGATAAAGTATCATCTATAAAGAAATCGATTTTTTCGGCCGTCCAATCGATGGCATAGGTATGAAAACCTTCCTCTACCTCATCAAAAATAGCTTTGGCATTGTTGATGGTGTTGCCGTGGCTTGATTGGGTGTGAATGGAGTTGTAAATGGTTTTGGGGAGTTTACCTACATATTCCATGATGTCAATTTCACCGCTTTTGGGCCAACCCACTTCTTTGATATTGCTGCCCAACATCCAAAAGGCCGGCCAGATTCCTTTTCCCGTTGGTATGTCGAGCCTTGCTTCAATCCGTCCATATTGAAATTCCTTTTTACCCTTGGTGGTGATTCGGGTAGAGGTCACCCGATTGTTGTCTTTTTTTGCAGTGATGATAAGATACCCGTTTTCCAAACGATGGTTTTCAATTGTGTAGAATTGACGTTCATTGTTTCCCCAGCCACATACATTTGGGCATCCGTTGCCCAATTCGAAATTCCAAACAGCCGGATTGAGTTCGTTGCCGTTAAAGTTTTCCTCCCAAACAAGAATTCTTTCATTCTGTTGGGAGAAAGCAATTACAGTTGAGAAAAGAAAAAAATTAAAGAATAATTTCATTTTTATTGTTATTATATCTAAAATCTGCCTCCAAATCTGCCTGCGAACTTCCACCTACAAACACTTTAAAATCACCGGGTTCGACAATCCATTTCCCCTCATTGTCATAAAATCCGATGGTTTTTTCATCGATGGTAAACACCAAGGTTTTGGTTTCACCGGGCTGCAATTCGATTTGTTGAAAGTCTTTCAATTCTCTGACAGGGCGTGTTACGGAAGCGTACAAATCGTGAATGTAGAGTTGAACAGTTTCTTTTCCGGCATAGTTTCCGGTATTTGACAAATCAACAGAGACCTTGATATTTCCCCCTTTTGCAAACAAATCGCTGTTAAGTTTGAGGTTTGAATAGGCAAAAGTGGTATAGCTCAAACCATAACCGAAAACAAATTGGGGTTCGTTGGGTGCATCCATGTAGTGCGACCAAAAAACAATATCACCTCCCGGATTGTCCGGCCTTCCGGTATTTTTGTGGTTGTAATAAATCGGCACTTGCCCGATTGTTTTCGGAAAGCTCATCGGCAATTTTCCGCTTGGGTTGTAGTCTCCGTATAATACTTGAGCGATGGCGTTTCCACTTTCTGTACCCAAATGCCATGCTTCTACAATGGCTGGGATGTGGTCGGCTGCCCAATCGATGACCAACGGCCTTCCGTTCATCATCACCAAGACGATATTTGGGTTGATTTTGTAAACTTCTTCCAACAGTTCTTGTTGCAAACCGGGCAAATCGAGTTGCGTACGGCTACGGCCTTCGCCCGATTGGAAACCGTGCTCGCCAAATACCATAATCACTACATCGGCACGGCGGGCTTCTGCTTTTGCAGCTTCAAAACCAGTACGGTCGGTGGTATTGATTTTTGTTTCTTTAATAAAAACCGAGGTTTCATCCGTCAACCGAACACCTTGTTCGAAACGAAGTGTATTGCCGGTATATTTCTGTAACCCTTCCAAAACCGAAACAGCCGAATTGCTTTCAGCCAAGGCTCTCCAACTGCCTAAAGGGCTGTCTTTGTCGGAAGCTAATTGCCCAATTAAGGCGATTTTGACTCCTTCTTTTTTTAATGGTAAAAGTTGATGGTCGTTTTTTAACAAAACAATCGATTTTTTGGCTATATCAAGAACCGCTTCGTGAAAAGCTGGTTTTCCGGTTTCTTCTTTTTCACGCGCATCATCGCAGTATTTATAAGGATCCTCGAACAAGCCCAACTCGTATTTCACGGTCAAAATTCTGCGTACAGCATCGTCAATTACCGATTCCTTAACTTTTCCTTCTTTGACTAAGGCAGCTAAATGTTCGACGTACAACCTCGATTCCATATCCATATCCGAACCTGCATTGGCGGCTAATTCGGCGGCTTGTTTGCCGTCTTTGGCAAAGCCATGTGGGATCATTTCACCTATCGAACCCCAATCGGAAACGACGAAGCCTTTGTAATTCCACTTGCCCTTGAGAAGTTCTCTTTGCAAAAATGAATTGCCAGTTGCAGGAATACCGTTGAGCACATTAAAAGAATTCATAAAGGTTTTGACATCGGCATCGACAGTTGCTTCGAAAGGAGGAAACACATCATTGTAGAGTGTGGCAGTTCCGATGTCCACGGTGTTGTAATCGCGGCCAGATTCGGCAAAACCGTAAGCGGCAAAATGTTTGGCAGTCGCTGCGATGGTGTTGATGGCAGCTAAATCGTCGCCTTGAAAACCTTTGACGCGGGCAAAGGCAATTTTACTGCCAAGATAAGGGTCTTCCCCGGCTCCTTCCATCACGCGACCCCAACGGGCATCACGGGTGATATCGACCATAGGTGCGAAAGTCCAATTGATCCCGGCGGCGGCGGCTTCGGCAGCGGCTACTGCCGATGATTTCCTGATGGCCTCCAAATCCCAACTGGCTGATTCTGCAAGTGGAATTGGGCTAAGGGTTTTATAGCCATGAATGACATCATAGCCAATGATGAGCGGAATGCCCAAGCGGGTTTCTTCAACCGCTATTTTCTGAACGGCACGAACGTTTTCAACGCCATTTACATTTAGCATGGAACCGACCAATCCCTTGCGGAGTTGCTCGTATTTAACAGCTGCGTCGCCGCCTTCAGGTGCCGGGCCGGTAACTTCCCAAAAACCATTGTATTGGTTCATTTGCCCAATTTTTTCTTCCAAGGTCATCAAAGACAAAATGGAATCAACTTTTTGGTCAAATTTAGGGTTGAGTGAAGTTTTTATCGATGTTGGATTTTGGTTGCAACTGAAGAGTACAATCGACAGTAAAAACAGTTGTGGCAGTAAGTAAGGTTTCATTTTGGTAGGGTGTAAAATAAATTTTTTGTAAAGTTATAAAATATAGTGCATTATCTAATTATTTCGGTTCATTTCTTGTCAACTTTATATTTTTTTAACAAAAAGGTCAGCATAAAGCCAACCTTTTAAAATCAAATGAGAAACAATTAGTGAATTTATTGATATACTTTGACGTAATCAATTTCATAGGTTGATTGTGTAAAAGCTCCGTCAACTGCTCCACCAAAATTTCCTCCCATGGCAAAATTGATTAACAGGAAGAAGTTTTTGTTGAAGGGCACAGAAGGTGAATTTGTAAAGGTGTGGTAGAGTTGATTGTCCACAAAAAATTTAATTTGTGTTTCAGTCCATTCGGCAGAATAAACATGAAAATCATTAGAAGCACCTGCAATCACAGTAGATTGAGATATACCGTCCCCACCTGAGTTACCGGGAAAATGGAGCGTGCTGAAAATTTTATCTTGTTGGTTGCCAACATGTTCCATAAAATCTATTTCGCCTGAACCGGGCCAAGGATTGGTGTCGATATCGGCTCCAAGTGCCCAGAAAGCAGGCCAAGTACCACCACCGGTTGGGAGTTTTGCACGCATTTCAATTCGACCGTATTTGAAATCAAATTTTCCTTTTGAATTAATTCGGGAAGAAGTAAAGTTGCTGCCGCTAAAGTTTTCACGTTTGGCAGTTATTTTTAAGAGTCCTCCTTGAACAACAATATTTTCAGGCCTGTCGGTGTAGTATTGGAGTTCATTATTTCCCCAACCGTTTACACCGGTTCCGGTATCAAAATTCCAATTTTGACTATTAATAGCACCATCAACGTCAAACTCGTCAGACCAAATGAGGTTATTGAATTGAGAGGGTGGTTGGACACCGCCTTCAGGGACAAAGGTAAAATACCAAGCCAATTGGCCTCCACCAAATTGGCTTCGGACATTTTGAACGCCTCTAACACTTAATTTATTTGCAGTGAGCTCCAAAATTTGAAATACGGTAATTCCTGCATCGTAGGAAAGTACGCTATTATCAATGGTGAGTGTTTGCGCATTAGACACAGCATCAGCAATTACTGAGAATGCAGTGTTTGTTCTGATAAATTCGTCAATGGGCCTGCATTCATCTACAAATTGTTGCACTGGGGCATCGGGGAAAAATTTGGTGACTTCTGTCCAATTCATAAAAGTTAGGCCTTTGGTGTCAATCTGATACGTCAGATTTTGTTGCGCGTCAAAACTAAATGTCAAGACATCGTCATACAAACAAGGGTTTAGTGAATTGGGGGCAGCAGAGAAGAAACCCGGAAAATCGGTATTCACATCTCCCACGCCGAAATGTCCGGCTACTGTTTGATCCCAAACCCATTTTTTGGAACCATCTCCCGCTAAAAATTGGAGTACCTGTGGGTCTATTTGGACTTTCACATCCAGTTCGACTTCAATGGATTTTGAAGTTGCACTACCTCCGGTTCCAAAAGCCACTACTGTGATTATCGCGGTAAACTGTCCGGCTCTGGTGAATCGAAAAGTTGCTTGTTCGCCCGGTAAAACCAAAACCGGTGTGCTTTGTGGTGTAAAAACAACTTGAAAGCTCAGCGCGTTGTCAGCAGTCGGTGTTATGGTAACCAAACCGGATTGATCATCGGCAACCAAAGCAGTTACTTGCAAATTGGAGGGTGTTAGAATTTCACCGAAACTGGCATTGTCGTCTGGGGCGCAATTGAGCATTGAAATGCTTGCGATGACGATTGAAATAAGGATTTTTATTTTTTTCATTTTATCTTATTTTATATACTGAGAAGTTTTTCGATTTGTTATTTTTATTGGCCACTAAATCGAATGTTGTCGATGTAAACCACATTGTCCTGAGTCCTGCCCGATAAATCAAAATCTGGGAAAATGATAATTTGATCTATAATACCTGTGATGCCTTTGCCAATGCTTCCTGAAAGGTCAAAGGTTAGTTCTTCCCATTGGTTGATTTTGGTATTGGCCACCTTCACTTCAGGTTGCGCTTCTCCATTAACTTCGGCAAATTTCAAACCCACATCGCTAATCACAGATTTCCATACCATGATTCTCACAATTTTGTTGGTTTGATCGAAGGTAAACGAGCCGATATCTGCACCGTGTTTAGATTCAAAACCAACCCAAGGTTGACCCACTTGCAAAGCGGTAGCTTTAAGTACAGTTGCAGAGGTGTTAATTCCTGAAGCATCCGGATTTGCAACAATCTGAATAGGAGGATTTGATCCATTTTCAAAAACAGTCCATGTCCAATTGGCACCAAATCCTCCTGCTTCAAAATCAATTGGGTTTAAAGGCGGTGTTCCTGAACCACCACCTGTGCCTCCGCCTGTGCCACCACCGCCACCGGAAGTTCCACCTGCGGTTGAGGCTAAAATAATGTCATCAAAATGATAAACCGTTCCGTCTCCGTTGTTTCCAAAATCAAAGAAAATAACAAATCTTACGTAATTGGCAGCAGGAGCTCCACTAAAATCATAAGAAAGTTCTTCCCACGTGCTTGCTTTGGTGTTGGTAACGTCAACTTCGTGGGTTAAACTGCCATCTGCGTTTTCAATTTTTACCTTGATTACAATACCGCTTTTGGGGCTGAGAACCTTCACTCTGATAAAAGGTAGCATAGCAACATCGATTACTTTATTCTCAATAAATGAACCGGCCCAAACTTCAGAACCTTGCTCTTTGACCAATTCCGCTACCATACTGCTGGTGTTGATACCTGAAGAACTTGGATTGTTTACCACCGCGGAGGTTGGAATGTTACCAAAAGAGGTAAATACGGGTGCTACACCCTCGAAATCCTCAATCAGATTAGGAGGGTTATTACTACCTCCACCACCTTGATTGGGAGTTGATAACTGAATATCATCAAAATAGAATGATTCTCCATTTCCTCCATTTCCGAAATCGGGGAACAGGATAACCCTGTCATACGAATTAGCTGAACTGAATGCGCTGGATGAATTCAGGTCAAAGGAAAGCTCTTGCCACGCATTAGCTACTGTTGAAGTTGCTTGAACTTCGACAAAAACGGTTGGATTGCCATTGCCATCAAGCGGAGAGCCGGAGTCTTCTATCTTAAACAAAATAGGGGTTCCCACACGTGGCGACCAAACTTTGACTATCACCGTCGTGCTTGAGGCAAAATTAATGGGGCCACTTAAATTCAAACTCGCACCTGCCCAAACTTGGGCTCCACCTAATTTTTGAATTTCCACTACGCGTGAACTGGTATTGATGCCGGATGCATCCGGGTTGTTGACTACCGCTGCGGGAATCGGTCCAAAACTTGGGCTACCAAACCCAATCCAATCGAAAGTTATTGCTGTAGATTCAAAGTCCAATGGCAATGAAATAGTCGGTGTGTTGGCACTAACTTGAGCTATATCATCAAAATAGAATGATTCTCCATTTCCTCCATTTCCGAAATCAGGGAATAGGATAACCCTGTCATACGAATTAGCTGAACTGAATGCACTAGAAGAAGTCAAGTCAAAGGAAAGCTCTTGCCACGCATTAGCTACCGTTGAAGTTGCTTCAACTTCGACAAAAACGGTTGGATTGCCATTGCCATCAAGCGGAGAGCCGGAGTCTTCTATCTTAAACAAAATACGGGTTCCCACACGTGGCGACCAAACCTTTACATTGACAGTAGTTCCCAAATCAAAATTGATGGGATTGGATAGTTTTAAACTGGCTCCCGCCCATACTTGTGCACCTGCTGCTTTATTGATTTCCAGAACTTTTGAGCTTGTATTGATTCCCGAAACATCCGGGTTGTTGACTACCGCTGCGGGAATCGGACCAAAACTTGAGCTGCCGAATCCAATCCAATCAAAGGTAAGTGTGGACGATTCGAAAGTAAGCGGCAATGCGATGGGTTCAGGACTGGCGTTGGTTTGTTCGATTTCATCAAAGAAATAGGTCGCACCATCACCTCCATTTTCAAAATCAAAGAAGAAAATCAGTTTGGACAATTGTTTTCCGTCTGTCAAAGTTCCAAAATCAAAAATCAATTCTTCCCATTGGTTTGCAATGGTATTTCTAACATCCAGTTCTGTTGAAACATTTGGATCAGTGGCATTTTCTAATTTTAGTTTAACAATGATGCCACTTTTTGGAGACCAAACTTTAAGTTTTATCTTTTTCAATTGGCTGAAATCAATAGGTTGATCTAAAGTCAAGATACTTCCTGCAAAGAATTGAGCTCCTTGATTTTTCAAAAATTGAACTACTTTGGTAGTCGAGTTTGCTCCAGATGGATCTGGATTGTCTATTACAGTTGTGACGGCACCTTCAAAATCTATAAAATTGTAATTGAGTGTAGTCGATTCAAAATTAACCGGTAATAAAAGCGGGTTGGTGATGGTAACAACCTGAGTAAACTCGGCGGTTGCTTCTCCACCACTCAGTGCAACAACGCGGACGGTATAATCACCGATGGCCGGGTACTTGTGATTGACAATTGTACCTTCATTGAACATGGTTGGTGTTTCGTTTTCTACATCTCCAAAAAACACTTCAAAAAAGGTTTCTAAATCAGCGGTAGCACTGACGTTGATGCCAAAATTATCGGTTGGGTCTTTTTCGATGGTGACTTCTAAATTTTCAGGTGCTTTAAAAGACACGGTTAAGGGTTGGCTTATTTCAGTCATTAAACCGTTCACAGATGTAGCTTGTATTTTAACGTCAAAAACACCCTCTGTATAGGTGTGTTGTGTGTTTTCGCCGGGCAATAGGATGGCTGGAGCTGAGCCATCTCCAAAAATAACGGTAAACGAATTGGCTCCTTCACCGTTTGGGGTTATGGTTACCAATCCCGTGTTGTCCTGTGTGATGGTAAATAGGGCAGAAACGTTGGCAGGAGCTAAGGTGTCATTGATGAAATCGACACTTCCGTCTTCATTATCCGAGCAAGAAAAGGTGAAGAGAAGGAAGAAGAAGCTTAAGAAAAGGTTTATATTTTTCATGGGAAAATAGGATTATAGGATTAATAACCGGGGTTTTGAGTCCAACGGTTGCCGGCTAATTCAATTTCGATGGATGGTATCGGGAATAATTCATGCTTTCCGGCTACAAATCCCGGAATTTTTGAAGCGGCTTCACCGGTTCGAACTAAATCGAAAAAGCGCTGGCCTTCGCCCATGAGTTCCAACCTTCTTTCGTCCCAAATAGCTTGAGTCAATGAGCTTCCGGAAAGACTGATGTCGCTGAGCCCGGCTCTCTGCCTGACGCGATTGAGATACAAGCGCGCTTTCACATCTCCAGAACCGGAACGGCTAAATGCCTCGGCGGCCATAAGCAACACATCGGCAAAGCGGATGGATCGGTAGTTGTTTGGGTTGGTCAAGTTGGCATCGCCGGTGTTCAAATCACCTTGTCTGGCAATGTATTTACGATTGTAAAAACCGGTGTGTTCGAATCCTTCTACGAAGGTTGCGCCGGTTTGATCTGCCCAAGTGTTAATATCTAAAATGGCAACATCTCTCCGAATGTCTGCTGGGTCGTAAGCATCAAAGGCTTCTTGAGTAGGTACATTGAAACTAAACCCTGAGTCAAACAAAGGGCCGGAATAATTTCTGATTCCATTGAATCCGACAGCTACATTTCCTTCACTGCATTGCAAACAACCAAATCCTGCACCTTCTAAGTCTGAGTATTGAATTTCAAATACTGACTCGATATTATTTTCTCCCACCGATTCGAAAATGCTATTGTAGTCAGTGACCAAATCATAGGGACCATCGTTTATAACTTCTTCTAAAACGGTTGATGCTTCCCCAAATTTATTTTGAAAAAGCAAGACTTTTCCAAGCAAAGCCAAGGCAGCACCTTTGGTGATTCTTCCTTTTTGAGCTTGTGTATAAGGAAGGTTATCGGCTGCAAAACGAAGGTCGCGCTCGATTAGATTATAAACCTCTGAAACGGGAGCCCGGTCGATTGAAGTTTCTTGTCCAAATTGAATTCTTTTGTCTTCAGAAAGAGGAACATCTCCAAAAAATTTGACCAATTCAAAATAGTAATAAGCTCTGAGGAATCTGTTTTGAGCAAGTATTTGGTTTTTATTCGGAAAATCTACTTTGTCTTTAAATTCCATTATGAAGTTGGTACGGTTGATACCCGCGTACATCCAATTCCAAAGATCTCTCAATTGTTGGTTGACGGGTGTATGCGTCATGTCATCAACTTCTTGAAAACCGGGAACGTCAACGGCGCTTTCGCCTCCAGCTAAGGTATTGTCTGATGCAATCTCCCCTATCATCACGTTTACATAGGTTGCCTGCAGCAAATCATAGGAACCTATAAGAGCTTCTTGGAAGTCTGACTCAGAGTTGAAAAAACTTTCTGAGTCTATGACGAAAGCCGGGTCTTCTTGGACAAAATTATCAGAGCAAGACGACAATGACAGGCCGAGAAATGCAACTGCTATGTATAGATTAATTTTTAATTTCATGGTTGTAGCTATTAAAAGTTCAAGTTAATTCCGAAAATATAAGAACGGGGTGTTGGGAAGAATCCCGGATCGATGCCACCCCCGATAGGTGCACCGCTTGAAATGGATGGGTCAAATCCTGAATAATCTGTAAACGTGTACAGGTTGTTGACTTGGGCATACAATCGCAGGTTGTTTATTTTTGCTTTTTGCGTGATTGATTTGGGAATGGTATAACCCAATTGAATGGTTTGAATTCTCAAAAAATCACCATCTTCCACGAAGAAATCCGAGAAGAGTGTGGAGCTTGTTGCACCGGTAGTTACCAATGGTTGCGAATTGGAAGTGCCCGGACCTGTCCATCGATTAAGAAATGAGCGATTTTTATTGGTCAAAGGCTGGTTTCTTTCAAAATTTCTGACAATTTCATTTCCGGCTTGGCCAAAAGCACTTGCCGAAAAGTCGAAATTTTTATAGTCTAAAGACAAATTAAAATTGAAGGTCACGTCCGGTATTGGGCTTCCTATATCCGTACGGTCATTGTTGTTGATGACTCCATCTTGATTGGTGTCAACAAATCGAATTTCTCCCGGCCTTGCATTGGGTTGTGTCGCATGTGCATCCACTTCTTGTTGGTTTTGGAAAATGCCATCGGTTTTAAGTCCGAAAAAGTATCCCAAGGGTTTTCCGGCTTCCATCCGCGAAGGAGCTTCTTGACCCACTCCAAAGTTTCCTCCGGTAACAAAGCCCACGTCGTTGTTGACAGAAAGCACTTCGTTTTCGAGTGCGGTAAAATTACCGCCCACCGTTAATTTCAAATCTTTGGTTAGTTTGGTTTTGTAGTTGACACTAAACTCGACCCCTCGGTTACGGACTGAACCTGCATTGATGAAAGGTGGTGCGCTACCTGGAGCTGACGATCCGATAATTCCTGACACGGGTGCTTCGAGTAGCAAGTCGCGGGTGGTTTTTCTAAAGAAATCTGTCGTTATTTCAAAGTTTTTGAGCAGTGTCAAATCAAAACCGATGTTGAGTTGGTCTTGTTCTTCCCAACGGATATTCGGGTTAGGAATTCTACCGACCGCTTTCCCGTTGATCAATTGATCGTCAAACACTGCAGTCGCTTCGCCCGACAATAGAGAGCGGAAAGTGTTTGCAACGATGCGGTCGTTACCCAAGACTCCGAAACTTCCGCGCAATTTTAGGAAATTGACGATATCGTTGTCCTCCAAAAAAGACTCTTCCGTTACTACCCAACCAATCGAACCGGAAGGAAAGTAAGCGACACTTTCATTAGGCCCAAAATTGCTTGAAGCATCGCGGCGAAGTGAAAATGAAAATAGATATTTACTGCTGTAATTGTATTGAAATCTGCCAAAATACGAAACCAGACGTTCTTCAAATTGACCGTTACCGAAATTTTCATCAGCTAAATTGTTGTTTGTCAAAGATAAATCTGCAAACTTGTAACTGTTGTTTGGAACATCAAATCCTGTCGCGTTAAAGAAGTCGCCGTGGTTTTTGAAAACGGTTGTTCCAACAGTTACTTCTACATTGTGGTCTTCGAAGAAAGTATTTTTGTAATTGACAAAAGCATCCCAAGTGTAATCGTTGAAATCATCTTTAATCTCGGTCACACTGCTTCTTGAATTATTAAAGACTTTACCGGATCCAAAAAAAGCAATCGGGCTAAAAAACTTTGCTTTAGCTAAGGAATAGTTGAATCCCAATCGGGTTTCTGCACTCCAGTGATCATCTAATTTGAATTTTAATCCGGCCGTACCGTTTATCTTGTTGGTATTGCTTTCGTTGAAAGTGTTGGCAATTTGAGCCAACGGATTGATGACTTCATTTCCGAGGCCTTCTGCCAAAGTGAAATCGCCGTTTACATCCCTCACAGGAAGTAGCGGGGACATATTTAGTGCATTGAAAAGCACCGATCCCAAACCACTTTCATTAATGGTTTTCCTTTTGGTGTTGGTATAGAAGAGTGAAGTGTTAAAAGTGAAATATTTAGAAAGTTCTGTTGTAAAACTCAAACGTGAGGTAAACCGGTCGAAGTTTGATTTGTCTCTGGCTACAATCCCGTCTTGAGAAAGATACCCTGCCCCTAAAGAATAGGTTGATTTCTCGCCCCCACCGGAAACAGAAATATCTTGGTTGAAAACGGGTGCAGTTTCAAAGACTTTGTCTTGAAAATCAGTTCCTTTTCCGAAAGCTGAAACATCATTAAAGAGTGGTGTTTGTCCGGCATTAGTGCGGGCTTCGTTGATTAGAAGCGCGTATTCTGTGGCATTCAGAACTGGCAGTTTACGTGGAGTTTCTTGGAAAGCTACATAAGAATTTACGGCAAAAGTGGCAGCTGTATTTTTCTTGCCTGTTTTGGTAGTAATCAGAATAACACCGTTTGCAGCCCGCGTTCCGTAGATGGCTGCAGATGCATCTTTAAGGGTCGTGATGCTTTCGATGTCGCTCGGATTGAGATTAGTCAGTGCGTCTTCGGTGATGTTTCCATCGACTACTATCAAGGGACGGTTGTTTCCGTTACTGCTAATACCCCTGATACGAATATTTAAAGGGCTACCAGGTGAACCCGATGAAGGGATGATTTGGACACCGGTACTTTGACCTTGCAATGCATCTTCAAAACGAAGTGGTTTGAGTGCCGCAATAGTTTCGGCACTGACTAAGTTGACTGCACCGGTTACTTCTTTTTTGGCTTGCGTTCCATAACCGATGACAACCACTTCAGACAATGCTTGGGTGTCGTCTTCCAGCTGCACATTGATTATGTTTGAGGAAACGGTGACTTCGATTGTTTTGAATCCCAAGTAAGAAAACACCAAAACATCTCCTTGCTTGACATTGTCTAAGATGAAGTTTCCATCAAAGTCCGAATTGGTTCCATTGGTGGTGTTTTTAACCACAATGTTCACACCCGGGAGCGGAGTTCCACCTGTGACAGCAATGACGTTGCCGGTGACGCGTCCATTTTGGGAGTGAGCTGTTAGGCCTCCGAATAAGAGAACGAGAATCAATAATACATTTTTTTTCATTCGATTTGAATTTTTAAAATCAATAGATAGGTTGCCAAATAGACTTACAGTTTTTCAGCGCAT
The DNA here is from genome assembly GCA_002790195.1 of Flavobacteriales bacterium CG_4_9_14_3_um_filter_40_17. Lineage (GTDB taxonomy): Bacteria > Bacteroidota > Bacteroidia > Flavobacteriales > Flavobacteriaceae > UM-FILTER-40-17. Next base: position 4,425 of record PFUR01000067.1, on the reverse strand, counting down.
TGAACGCAAACGAAAATGAGGCCTGTCTGAAAATGTAAATCTATTGTGTTCGGGAGAAAGTAATTAAAAATGAACCTCAACAAAAAATATACACAACTGATGTTGTGTTAAATTTGCAACTATTAATACTATATTAACTTAGCATTAACAAGGCTTTAGCATTGATAAAAAAAGTGAAATGAAATTGTCGTATGAGGTGAGTTTTAACATCGAAAACGTTTTAGGTGAGTAAATGTTGAGGTGTTTTTAACAAATGTTGAGGTGCGACTAAATGCTTAGAATGTATGAACTGAGGCTTTCATCATGTTCTAAATCTAATTTTTTGCGCAAACGATACCTTTTTATTTCCATGCTGCGTACCGAAATGTTGAGTAGCGGTGCAATCTCTTTTGAAGAAAGGTTTAGCCTCAAATAGGAACAAAGGCGCAAGTCGTTGGCGGTAAGGTTTGGATGCTTTGCTTTAAGGTTATTTAAAAAATCTTGCTCAGATCGGTTAAATACGGATTCAAATACTTCCCAATCTTCATTCTCATTCTGATTTTTTTCGATGAATTTTAAGAGCGAGTTTACTTCATTTGTACGGTTGACTTTTTTTATTTCTTTTTTAAGATTGTTGAGCAATTCATTTTTTCTAATCAAATTGACCGTGGTGTTTTCAAGTTCCTTATTTTTTTGTTCGACCAGTTGATTTAATTGGTCATTTTTTAACTTGAAAATTTGTTGCTCGTTGATTTTTTTGATTTCCTCGATTTGATTTCTTTTCTCTTGAATCAATTGCTGTTGTTTTTTGTGATAATGATTTTTGTAAGACTTATGAACCAAATAAATCATTAATGTAATCGCAAGTAAGTACAAGAGGATACTGATGTTAGAAAAATACCAAGGCCTGTTGATTGTAAATTCATAGTTTATGGTATTGGATGAAATCAATTCACCAATTTTCGCCCTTGCATGTAAGCGGTATTTACCAAAGCCCAACTTGCTTATATTAAAATTGTTGTTTGCAGTCCATTCCGACCATGCCTCCGAATCATTGAGCTTGTATTGATAAAGCGTTTTGTGTGTAGGGCTCAAGTTGGGCACACTGAAATGAAAACTGATGTTGATAAAGTCGAAATTGACGATAAAACCGTCTTTCAACGATTGTTTAATTGTTTGGTTGTTTTTGGAAGTACTGCTAACACCGGTTAAATAGATATTGAAATCATCGGGGTTTGTCTGTGCTTTTGGCAGAATAATGTATCCGGTTGAGTTGCCAATGATGTAGTTATCATCGTCTAATTTATCGATGTTTTCAAAACCGCTCATGGTTTTTCTAACCTCTTGTGGTAAGTCATATTTTTTTATATATAGATTACCTGACAGAAAGTCGGACGATAGAACTGCTACATCTTGGTTGTTGAAAAGCCACAATTCGCGGTCATCAATTGAAATAAGCTTTCCGGATTGATAATTTGTAGAATCTGACAATTGGCTGTAGTGCTTGTTAAAAACAAATTTTTGCGCGGTATAATCGTACTTATAAATACCCGAATAGTCGGCATAGATAATATCCTTTTTAAACTTTATCAAACCCGAATTTTTCTGTTTGCGGTTTTTGAAATTGTTTTCAACCAGTTTAGCCTGATAGAATCCCTCATCTATTTTCAATTGATAAACTCCTTTGTACTCGTGATTTATCCAAATGTTTTTCAAGGAATCCATTGCAACAAAACGCGCGGAGATATCAAATCCTTTGATGTTGTTTCTGAATCTCCAATCTTGTCCGATTTTTTCGAAAACACCCAAACCTTTGTAAGTGCCTACCATCAATAAGCCCGGTTTGTCCGGAATTTTTTCAAAAGTCCAAACTCCGGTTTCTTTATATAAGAGTTTTGCATCCTCGCCTTCAATTATAAAACATCCCAAATTGTGTCCACAGAATAGTTTGCCATCGTATTCGAATAAATTCCAAACTTGGCCTTTTGAATTTTTTACAAGATGAAAAAAGTCTATCGTATGAAGGTCTTTAAAATACAAACCCTGATTGGTACCGATATACAGTTTATTGTTAAACACTTTGGTCGCATAGACCGTCCCCAAAATACCATCTATATCATTGTAATACAATATATTAGATTGATAATTCACTGTGTTTATTCCGATGTCCAATCCCAACCAAATATTATTTCTGTTGTCTTCAAAAACTGATAGAACGGTGTTGTTTGAAAGACCGTTGTTGATGTTCAGATTTTCTTTGATTGTCCCTTTGCTGTCAAGAATAAGAAACCCGTTTGCAATCAAACCCAAAGCGAAATTTCCGTTGCGCAACGCGATACTTTTATAGACCGTTGTCTTCTTGAGAAACGAATCGGCAGGGATTGTCCATTTCTTAAGTTTATTCTCCGAATAAATGTAAAATCCGTCCTTTTGCGTAAGGATGAGCCATTGATTGTTGCTATAAAACAAGTTTTCTATCCGGTTATCTTCGGCTAATGGAATCTTAACAAGTTGTTTTGGTTTGCCCTGCTCGAGGAAATAGATAGATCCATCGGCGGTATGATAGTACAGGTTTTTGTTAATCAGATGAGATTTTTCTATCGGTTCATTGACGGTAATAATATCAAAGTGTTCTGTTGAAATATTAAAGAGAAAGAACTGGTTTAGTGATTGAAAAACAATGAAATTATCGAAAGAATCTATTCGCCAAAACTGCTCATCTTCCATGATGCTTTCTTGAATATTTTGGGTCATTGAATGGTAGATTAAATAACCAAAATCATCTCTTTGCCAATAGCCGAATTCCATGTAGAATCCGGTGTAAATCTTATCGCCTATTGCCTTGGCCGACCGCATAATGGTGTTGTTTGGCGTTGGGTAAGTTTTCCAAGTAACACCGTTAAATTCTAATAATCCGAAGTTGTTGGCTACATAGATAAATCCGTTTTTGTCTTGCGTAATTTCCCAGTTTTGTGTTTCGCCCCGATAGGTATCCGGACTGTATTGAAATACTTTCGGTATTTCCTGAGCGAGAGAACAACTGAAGGACAATATGAAAAAAAGTTTTCTTAACAAGCGAAAATATTTGAAAAATTATGACTCTGTATGCTGTAAAAATAGAAATAACCTTTGATGAAATAAAGAAAAAGAAAAATAAGTTTGCGGCAATTATAGCTTTTCAAAAAATTTAAAACAAAAACAAATTTTGAATATGTCTAAAAAATCTGTTTTACCTTTGAAAAAAATATTTCCAACCTTAACAAAGATAGATGAATCGCTATTTGCTATTGATATTTGCCCGCAATCCAATCTTGGGGAAGGTAAAAACACGCCTTGCCAAATCGATTGGAGATGAAAACGCACTCGAAATCTATCAACAACTTTTGAAACACACGGTTTCAGTAACCAAAAACTTGCCTGTCGATAAACGCGTATGTTATTCGGAGAGTTTGGTTGAAAATGATATTTGGCCGGATAATGTTTTTCAAAAACAACTGCAAAAAGGAGACGACTTAGGACTGAGGATGCAACACGCTTTTCATACCGCTTTTGAAGAAGGATACCAAAAAGTAGTCATCATCGGTACCGACTTGCTCGAACTCCAACAAGCACATCTCGAAAAGGCATTTCAAAAACTCGACACCTGCGATTTTGTCTTCGGGCCGGCAGATGACGGCGGATATTATTTAATGGGGATGTGTGCGCTCAAACCGCCTTTATTTGTTCATAAGAAATGGGGGACAAACTCGGTGTTGGAGGACAGTATGAAAGATTTATTTGGTGAAAAAATCTGCCTTTTAGAAACGTTGAACGACATCGATGTGGTGGAAGATATAATAGAAATAGAAGCCTTTAAAAAGTATTTAAAATAAAATTGAAACATAATTATTGAATTGATTACCCGCTGAACTATGAAAAAAAACCTAAACGAAACCATTAAATATCTAAAAAACAAAGGATTCGGACAAGCTGAAGTCGGGATTGTATTGGGAACCGGTCTCGGAAAATTGGTCGATAGCATTGAAGTCGAACACGAAGCGCATTACAACAACATTCCGTTTTTTCCGCAAGCTACAGTAGAGTTTCATTCCGGTAAATTAATTTATGGCACTTTGGAAGGCAAGCAAGTGATTGTCATGTCCGGGCGATTCCATTATTATGAAGGCTACAACATGCAAGAAGTTACTTACGGCATTCGCGTCATGCATCTTTTGGGCATTAAAACTTTGCTCATTTCTAATGCTGCCGGAGCCATTAACCAAAATTTCAACAAAGGAAACCTGATGCTCATCGATGACCACATCAACCTGCAGGGCGATTCACCACTTGCTTTTAAAGGAGTTGATGCTTTTGGGCCTCGATTTACCGATATGTCTGCACCTTATGACAAAAAATTGAATGGTTTGCTCAGAGATCTTGCCAACAAATTGAATGTAACGCTACATG
>PFUR01000032.1 GCA_002790195.1 Flavobacteriales bacterium CG_4_9_14_3_um_filter_40_17 | reverse complement strand
TTTTTTGGGGATGCTCATCTTATCTACAAATTGGGCAATTTCAAAGCTGATTTTTACGGGATTTACAACGCCGAAGTTTCGTTCAACAACCTCGCACCTTCTGAAATTGAGAAACCCTATTTGTACGACAAAGACGAAAACGGAAACCCTTTTGCGCCGAGTTGGCACACGCTCAATCTGCGGACACAATACCGTTTTAATAAATATTTTTCGATTTCTGCCGATATTGAAAACCTGACAGACCGCAGATACAGGCCGTATTCGTCCGGAATTACCGCCGCCGGGCTCAATTTTATCTTTTCGGTTAGAGCGAGTTTGTAATTTCGTAATTCAAATTCTCCAATCCTCAGCGAGCGGAGAATTTGAATTAAAATTTCATTAAGTTAAATGTTAAGTCACTTCAAAACAAAGGATATTCGTAAATTAAATTTACATTTGCCTCGTGAAAAAGCTAGCTTCCATTTTTCTACTCACCATTTATCTTTTTGCAAACACCTCGTTTTGTGAATTGATAAAAATAGGTGTTTTTGTCAATCATTTTAAGGAGCATCAATTTGAAAATGAAGACATTAACCTCTATATATTTGTTACCATTCACTATTTTTCCGGAAATGTGAAGGATGATGACTACGACCGAGATATGGAATTGCCGTTCAAATCGCACGATGTCAGTCCAACTTTTTCCGTTGTTTTATTAACTCCATCTTTCGAATACATTGTTATCAAGTCGGTTGGATATTCAAAACATGACTTTAGGTTCTACAAATTTTCTAACATACCGACTTCTCATTTGTCTGAAATATGGCAACCGCCTAAATATTTAGGTTAGTTATTTACTTTTTCCGGATTTAATAATATACCAATCAGGCTATTATTGATTATTTTGATTGGTTTTATGCTTTGGATTTTGAACGAAATTCATTCGAAGCAGTCTTATAATCAAACCGTAAAATCTCCTCAATTATTACATAACTGGGTTTGTCGATTTAATCGATAAGCAGGTCTAAAAACTTAAAAATGTTAAATCAAATCATTCAATTTTCCATAAAAAATAAACTTGTCATCGGTTTGTTGACACTGGGCTTGATACTGTACGGAATTTATGAAGCAACCAAGCTCCCGATTGATGCAGTACCGGACATCACCGACAATCAAGTGCAAATCATAACTTCTGCACCTTCTTTGGGTGCAACCGACATTGAGCTACTGATTACCGCACCGATTGAACAAGCCAGTAACAACATTCCCGGGCTGAAACAGATTAGAAGTTTCTCCCGATTTGGCCTATCTTTAGTCACTTTGGTATTCAACGAAGATGTAGATGTCTATTGGGCAAGGCAACAAGTCAGTGAGCGAATGCAAATTATTCAGTCCAACATTCCAATGGGAGCTGAAATGCCTTACATGGCTCCTGTCACTACTGGATTAGGTGAAATCTATCAATATGTTGTAAAAGCCAAAGAGGGCTATCAAAATAAATATACCTTGGCTGATTTACGAACGATTCAAGATTGGATTGTTCGTCGCCAACTTATTGGAACTGATGGTGTAGCAGATGTTTCTACTTTCGGAGGAAACCTAAAACAATATGAAGTAGCCGTCAATCCGGACAGACTTAAATCATTTGGCATGACCATATCGGAAGTATTCAATGCTTTAGAAAAAAACAATGCAAACACCGGTGGTGCATATATTGAAAAAGGTCCTACCGTGCTTTACATTCGAAGCGAAGGCATGGCAAAAAAACTGGAAGACTTGGAAAGTATTGTTGTGAAATCTGTTGATGGTGTCCCGATTTTAATTAGAGATGTAGCCAAAGTCGGTTTCGGATCCGCCATACGTTATGGAGCGGTCACCTACAACGGTGAAGAAGAAGTGGTCGCCGCCATCGTGATGATGCTCAAAGGCGGAAATTCATCTCAAGTTATCAAAGATGTCAAAGAGCGAATTGCTTCAATTCAAGAAACACTGCCAGAAGGGGTCGTTATCGAACCTTTTTTAGACCGCACAAAAATGGTTAACAATGCCATCAGTACCGTAAAAACCAATCTTATAGAAGGTGCACTAATCGTTTTGTTTGTCTTGATATTCTTTTTGGGAAATATAAGAGCCGGATTTTTGGTAGCTTCCGTAATTCCTTTATCCTTGTTATTTGCTATCATCATGATGAATATGTTTGGTGTGGGCGGAAACCTGATGAGTATGGGAGCTTTGGATTTTGGATTGATTGTGGACGGTGCCGTGATTATTGTAGAAGCCATATTACACCAAATGACGCATTCCAAACATTTTGAAAGCATCAACCGAATTTCTCAAAAAGAAATGGACAAAACCGTCAAGGAATCATCCTCACGCATGATGAATGCGGCTGTTTTCGGCCAGATTATCATCTTGATTGTTTATTTACCCATACTTACTTTGGAAGGCATCGAAGGAAAGATGTTTGGTCCGATGGCCAAAACGGTCGGTTTTGCAATCTTAGGCGCGTTCATCCTTTCGCTGACCTATGTGCCGATGATGAGTGCATTGTTTTTAAGCAAAAACCTCAGTCATCAACCCAATTGGTCTGACCGGATTATGCTTCAAATCGAAAAACATTATCAACATCAGTTGGAGCGGTTTTTAAATTACAAAAGAACTGTCTTGGCGGTTGCGTTTGCCATTTTTTTGATTTCCGTTTACATTCTCTCTACTTTCGGGGGGGAGTTTATACCAAAATTGGAAGAGGGAGATTTTGCAGTTGACACACGTGTTTTGACGGGAAGTAATTTGTCAACAACCATCGAATCAACCAAGCAAACTGCACGGGTATTGATTGACAACTTTCCGGAAGTAGAGAAAGTAGTCACCAAAATTGGAAGTGGTGAGATACCTACAGATCCGATGCCAATTGAAGCAAGTGATATGATGGTTATTCTAAAAGATAAAAAAGAATGGACTTCCGCCAAAAGTTTTGAAGAGTTGGCAGAAAAGATGAGTAAGCAGATTGCCACTATTCCTGGAGTTACGGCAGGATTTCAGTTTCCGGTTCAAATGCGATTCAACGAATTGATGACCGGCGCGAGGCAGGACGTGGTCTGCAAAATTTTTGGTGAAGATTTAGACACCTTGGCTCTTTATGCGGAAAGATTGGGAGAAGTTGTTAAAAAGATTGACGGAGCCAAAGATTTGTACGTAGAAAAAGTACAAGGAATGCCGCAAATAGTCATTCATTTCAAGAGAGATATATTGGCACAATATGGTGTAGATATAGAGCATGTAAACAAAACTGTCAACACTGCTTTTGCCGGTGGCATAGCCGGACAGATTTATGAGGGTGAAAAACGATTTGATTTGGTTGTACGTTTTAGTGGAAACCAACGCAAGAATTTGCAAGATGTTCAAAATCTGCTCGTTTCGACTCCAGGCGGTATGCAAGTTCCATTGCGTCAATTGGCCGATGTGCAAGAAGTAGAAGGACCCAACCAAGTTCAAAGAGAAAATTCGTTTAGGCGCATCATTGTCGGATTTAATGTACGAGGAAAAGATGTTCAATCTGTGGTCAACGAATTGGAGCAAAATGTAGCTCAATTGATTCAATTTCCACCCGGTTACAGAATTACATATGGTGGCGCATTCGAAAATTTGCAAGCCGCAAAAGAACGTTTGCTTATCGCCGTTCCCGTTGCCTTGTTGTTGATTTTTTTAATGCTCTATTTTGCTTTTAGCTCTATCAAGGAAGGCCTTTTGATTTTTTCAGCTATTCCACTTTCCGCCATTGGTGGTATTTTAGCTTTGTGGACGCGTGGCATGCCTTTCAGTATTTCGGCGGGCGTTGGTTTTATTGCCCTTTTCGGTGTGGCTGTTTTAAACGGCATCGTGTTGATATCCGAATTTAACCGACTCAAAAAAGAAGGATGGACAGACTTGCGGAAAATTGTCATCATGGGAACAAAAATAAGGCTTCGGCCGGTGCTTATGACTGCTGCAGTAGCATCACTTGGTTTTTTGCCTATGGCACTTAGCAATGGAGCTGGCGCAGAAGTTCAACGCCCTTTGGCAACAGTGGTTATCGGTGGATTGGTCTCAGCGACGATCCTCACCTTGATGGTTTTGCCGGCACTGTACGTGTTTTTTGAATCCTTGCAGATTAAAGTTAAAAGAAATAACATGAAAAATAACTTGACAATTTGTTTTTTACTGATTTCATCAATTGGCATTTCTCAAAACTCAACCCGAGAAATTGGATTGGAATCGGCTCTCAAAATCGCGGAGACCAACAATTTAGATTTGAAAAAAAGCTCCTTGAATACGCGTGAAAAAGAGGCGAGCAGAAAGGCGTGGTTTGATATTCAAAAAACCAATTTTGGATTTGAATATGGTGATTTTAATTCAGCTGAAAACGACTATAAGTTTACCATCTCCCAAACATTTGCTTTTCCGACAGTTTACAGCCATCAAAAAAAACTATTGAACGAAAATTTTTTGGCTGCAAATGCTTTGCAAAAACTATCTTTAATCGAATTGAAAGGAAGCGTTAAAAAAAGGTTTTACGAAATTCTTATGTTAAAAAACAAGGAAATCCTTTTGAAGAAATCGGATAGTTTATACGCGGCTTTTGAAGAGAAATCGAACTACCGTTTTGAGGCAGGAGAAACCAATATTCTTGAAAAAACAACCGCCGAAAGCTTGCGCCAACAAATCAAGCTTCAATTGGACTTGTTGCATCGGGATTTATCTATCAGTATTCAAGAATTTAATTACTTGTTGAATGACAGCGTACCATATAGTCCTGACAGCAAGGCTAATCCAATTTTGTTGAATGCTTCAACTGATACACGCATGCTTACTTCCCACCCGGCATTGCAGGCTAAAGAACATCTTCGGCTTGCCGATAAGGCAGCCTGGAAAACTGCCGGATCAAAATTATTACCGGACATTACGCTGGGATACAACAACATAAGCTTTGCGGGTATGCAAAGCAGCAATGGACAAACCCAATTTTACGACCGTAGCCAACGATTTTCTTCCTTCAGTTTAGGACTGGGAATACCTCTTTTTTTTAGTTCTCAAACTGCACAAAAAAAAGCAGCTCAAGTTCAATATCTAAAGTCGGATAATGATTATGCAGTAGCCAAAAAACGCTTGTTGTCTGATGTTGAAATAGCCCGTAAAAAAGTTCAACAACACCAAACCGAATTTGATTACTATGCCAACAAAGGACTTCAGCAAGCAAATACGCTCATTTCCGTGGCCAATCAACAGTTTAACGAGGGAGAAATAGACTTTCTGCAATATACTTTGTTGATCAACAGAGGAATTGAGATACAAACTGGATACTGGGAAGCCTTAAACAAAACAAATCTTTCAAAGATTGACTTGCAAATTTTACTCAACCAATTATAAACTAAATCCAATGAAAAATACAATTTCAAAATCTATCTTTAATAAATCCATCTTGTTTCCGGCCTTGTTATCGTTTGCTCTGCTCCAAACGGCCTGTGGCTCTAAAGAAACAGAAAATAAATCAACTACTGAAGAAACATACAATTCTTTGGTAGAATTAAGCGAACTCCAAATTAAAAACGCCGGAATTGAATCCGGAATACCGGAAAGAAAATCCATTTCAGCAACCGTCAAGTTAAATGGAAAAGTAGATGTGCCACCACAAAACCGCATCAACATTAGTTTTCCAATGGGCGGCTATTTAGTTTCTACCCAACTTTTACCCGGTATGCAGGTCAAAAAGGGGGATGTGATGGCCGTTTTAGAAGACGCACAGTTTGTCCAATTGCAACAGGATTATCTGACCGCAAAATCCAAATTGGGCTATGCAGAATTGGAATTTAAAAGACAACAATCGCTTAACCAGAACAAAGCGAGCAGCGACAAAGTTTTTCAAATGGCAAAAACCGAATTTGAATCATTGGGTTTTGCTGAGCGCGCGCTTTCTGAAAAATTGAAATTGATAGGAATCAACCCGAGTACTTTAAGCCAAACCAATCTGTCGCGTAAAGTAAATTTGTACGCTCCCATATCCGGTTTTGTTGCCGAAGTGATGATCAATGTAGGTAAATACGTGATGCCTACCGATGTATTGTTTGAATTGGTCAATCCGGATGATTTGCATTTGTCCTTGATTGCTTTTGAAGAAGACATTCCCAAACTCGCTGAAGGCCAAAAAATCATAGCACATACCAATTCCAACCCCGATCAGATTATCGAGGGGGAAATTCATATTATCAACCGAAACATCAACCAAAACAACGCAGCGGAAGTTCACGCGGATATTCGTCATTCGGAGACCAAATTATCACCGGGCATGTTTGTCAGCGCAGAGATTGAAACCTTATCTCACAAAGCTTTAACAGTTCCGAATGAAGCCGTTGTACGATGGCAAAATGAGTATTTTGTGTTTATTGAACGTTCGGCAGGATTTTTTGAAATGAAAAAAGTAAAGTTAGGCGTGACAGAAAATGATTTTACTGAAATTATCCCGGCGGATGACGAAATTTTGGACAATCTGAAAATTGTCAACAAGAATGCCTACAACATCTTGATGCAAATGAAAAATACGGGAGAAGAATAAGGCGTTTTTTTAATAATTCAGAAAACCTCACGCCTTAGTTTTGACGTGAGGTTTTTTTATGATAGCATAAATTAATTTACTTTGAAAGCGGATAACTAAACCCGACAATCACCAAATCCGTTGTCATGTCAAAAGCGACTTCGCTTCCGGGAATCGCTCCCAAAGGATTGGTTTGCGCATTCCATGGACCGCTGGCAATGTCCGGAGTCGGGTTCAACAAGGGACCGCGGGTAGAGCCGCTGCTCGTGCCGTGGTGATAGGCAAAATCTAAACTCAGCCGGTCATTCAGCAGGTAACTGAAACCAAACTGAAACGCGTCTTTAATGACTGCTGTCGCCGGAGAGGAAAGAAAAGCTACCTTTTCATCAATCGGGTTTTCGCTGTATGTATAACCGATTCGCAATGGCAATTTTTGAATTCCTTTGTATTGCAAACCGGTTGAGATTACCGAAATACTCTGCCAGCCGAAACCTTTGACGGCTCCGGTTGGAAAACCTGCAAAATCACCACTGTCTGCAATTTCCCAACCCGATTTTTCAAAACCGTCGGTGTTTTCATAATCGATGTAGCGGTAGTCTAAAGCAAAATCGAATTTACCTTTAGAATATCCGAGGCCAGCGGAATACATGGCCGGATAATCCATGTTGAAATCGAAATTGGGGGCTTTGCTGCCATCCAAATAATGATTGTCAAAATTGAAGTTGGTAAAATATTGCTTCGTTTTGTAGGAAACACCTAATTTCAATCCAAAGCCGGAATCGTAAAACACACCGATTTGTCCGCCTATACCGAGCGCATCAGCCTTGTTGCTGTTCGGAAAACCCAAGGTTTGGCTTGGCCTTGACAATGGATTTGGATCTACTTCCAACGTGGCGTAGTTGAGCGTAGGTTGAATACCTATTGAAATTTTATCGGTCAATTGATAAGCATAGGCAAAACCGACTTGTAAAAGAATATAATCCGATTCGATTCGTCCGAAACCGCCTGAACTTTGCGGCAGTGTTATCGGATTGTCCTGACTTTCCGGGAAAGTCACCCCAAAACCCGCCACACCAAATGCGGAGACACCAAAAGTGTGTTTGCTTCCTTCTTTTCCCCAGACATACGCCAAAGCAGGCAGGACGGAAGTTCCCCGATCGTCGCCTGTTTTTCCGCTAAATGAACCATTTTGAGTCGGAACAGTAGATGAAATGGAAGGATCAGAAAAAAACAAACCTGCATTGAACGAGATTATCTTTTCACTAAATACCGAAAGCGAAGCAGGATTCCATTGAAGTGCACCGTTGATGTCCAAAGGTTGAGCTGTGGCTGCACCCCCCATCGAGGTATTGACAGCACCGATTCCCTGAAGGACATGACCGACCTGCGCATGAGAGATTTGAAGTGCGAAGAAAACAAATACAATTGTTAGAATTTTTTTCATTTTTTGAATATTGAATTTTTATTAATTAACGTGAGTTCGATATATAATAATTTGGTTCAAAGTGGTTTGAGTTTGACTCATTGCCGTCTGCGCTGGTCTGCGTTATCCGCGGGAGACTTTTTAACAATTTCCCCGCTGTCCCGATGGCTATCGGGACGCGAATGAACGCAGATGTCTATTTTTGAAAATCATTGAATTACAATAATTTGTGTTTAATTTGATTAGAAAGTTTGTTTTTCTTATTTCGAACTCACATTAATTAAAAAACCTCTGATTTTCAGAGGTTTTGAGAAGTTGTCTTGACATAATAATTTACATACAACAACCTATAGAACACATCGATTCAGAAAACATTCAACAAGGCAATGGCATATTCTTTAGTTTCATTTTAAACGAGATTTTAATATTTTCGGCAAATATATAAATATAATCTATCGAATTAGTAGAGTATGTTAATTTTAACAAATTATAGCTATTTGGTTATTGGGAGTGCCTTAATGAAGTAGGAACTTCGTAAGTTGCCATTAAAAATTATGAGTGAGATTTAACTTGAAGAATAGAAAATGTAAATGTTCGATACGAACTGATGACTTCGTTGTTTTAAACCTAACTGTTAAAAATTTTTCCTGTACAAAAATTATTCTATATATATTGTTAATATAAACCCAAATATTTTTATTATGAAAACAAAACTACTACCTACCTACCTATACGGCAAGGTGCGGAAAAAATAACAGAAAAAATCATTGTTCAACATTAATAACAAGGTTATGAAATCAAATATTTTAATATCAATTACTGTTGCATTCCTATTGGGATGCAGTAGTGACAGTTCCTTAAATAGCGAAATTGAAGCTATTGAACCCGAGTGTTTGCAATCTATAATTATCAATGCTCTTCAATTTGAGCCAACAACGCCAAGAGCTAGCATAAAAAAATATTTTTATCAGGAGCAAGAGGTGTTTCTTATAAGCGTAATGAATTTTCCAGATGGTCAATCTGCTGTTGTCAGTTCCGACTGTGAGCCCATATGTGCTTTGGGGGGCATAGACGGGCCGGCAAATGATTGTGAAGACTTTGATAGTAGTGCAGAATTCATCGAAACCATTTGGACAGATCCGAGATAAGGATATGTCTGATTGCACTGTAACAATTGACCCAATAAAAAAGCGGTTTTCGAGCCGCTTTTTTTTATCTATATTCTTTTTACCTTTCTTCACTTC
>PFUR01000054.1:2103-34692 GCA_002790195.1 Flavobacteriales bacterium CG_4_9_14_3_um_filter_40_17 | reverse complement strand
ATTAACTTAAAAACAATCTCTATGAAAAACATCATGCTTTCATTTAGAATTTATTTATGCCTAATTGCTCTGTTAGCAAGTTGCAACAGTGATGACCCTGCATCCTTGCCGCCTCAACCACCACAAGCGGTTTGCGATACTAATTCGCCCACTCTTTTTCAACAACTCATTGCCAATACGATTGCTAACAATCCGTCAATCCAGTACATCGACGATGTGTTTATGGATTTAGACACCCACCAATACAATTTTGAAGTAACATCTGCAGAAAGCATTTGTGGCTTTGGCTATCAAAGCCAGGGCGGGTTTACGGGTCAGTATGGCATCGAGATTTTGGATATCACCAATAGCAATGTGCTCTATTCGAACCAACACAGTTTTTCTGCTACCACAACGGATTACGTGCAATTGCCAAATCCAATTCAACTCGTAGTCGGGAACGAATATGCCATCTTACGTACCGTACTTAATAGGCAGGATTTGGACGACCAACTCGGAAGGGGCTTGCGAATACAAAACAGCTTGTCTATCCCATATCCCTTTACGCAAGGGAGTTTAACGATTTTAAGCTCGACTTTTTTCGGCAGTGGCGGACCGGTAAACAACATTGTGGTGCCATATATCGATTTGGTTTTTTCACAGTAAAAGCAACCGAACTCGAAAATTATGCCCGGCTAAAGTCATTTTCACTACTTTTATGGTAAACGTTTGATTTTGAAAATTGCAAATATCTTAGGGGCTATTTTGTGCTGGTTCTTTTTTGGAACATTCGGTTTCATTTACGGACAGCCTTATTCTCACTATGGCACCAAAGAAGGGCTTGCTTCAAACTATGCCTATCGAACCATTCAGGACGACCGAGGCTTTCTATGGATTACAACCGCCAACGGTATCAGCCGTTTCAACGGAAAAGAGTTTAAAAATTTCGGCCTCCAAAATGGTTTACCTATATATGACATTTGGATGTTACTGCCGGATGACGGCAAGCTTTGGTTTTTTGGTAGAAGCAACCGTTTGGGATATGTGAAAGCAGATTCTGTTGAAACTTTTGAAAATGAAAAAAAGATTGTTTTCCACCCCTCTAAATACTATAAAACAAGTGGTTTGACAGGCTTTGCTTCTTTGTCGAACGTATTTTTAAAATACTTTTACTTTGATGACAAACAATGGAAAGAACTCTCCCCACCCCGTGATAAAGCCATCTTGATTGACCTTAAAAAAAAACGTTGGCTAATAGCTGTGGGAGATTCATTGCAAGTTATTGACAGCCAATCGAAGTTGCAAAAAACAATAGACAAACCCGCAATTGCCAAAGCCATTTTTTTCGATGTTAACCAGATTAACGACTCCATCAGTGTTTTTTTAACCCCAAAAAGCGTCCATTTTCTCAATCTCATAAACCTAGCGTTTACGGACTATTTTATCGATACACCCATCCAAACTTTGCGGGTCAATTTCTTCAACCAACAGATTCAAATTTCAAGCAAGCAATTTTTATGGATCTTTGATTTGAATTTTAAGTTGTTGGAAAAAATTAAGGTGCCGGACACTATCAATGCCGATTTTGTTTTTTTAGACAAGGACGAAAATCTTTGGTTAACTTCTCTCACACAAGGATTGTTTTTCATTCCTAGGCGGGATAGGCACACCCAATGCTTATTCAAAAATCAGAAAATCCGGAAATTAGTCCGGTATCAATCGCACATTTTTGCTAAAACCGAGCCGGGAGGTTATTTTGAGATTGACCCCATCACTTACTCAACAAAAAAATGGTTGGATTGGAAAAATTTTGGTGTGCTCAAAAACCTCGAAAACCTCGACGCTCTTTTGATTTCCAATGACGATGAAATTTTATTGATAAAGGGTTCACAAACTCAAAAAATAACCAAACAACCTCATTTTTTAAATGCTACACAACTGAGTTTTTACGAAAAAAAATGGCTGAATGTAGGCAACGGGAATTATTGGCTGAATGAAGATTTCAGCCAAGGAGAAAAACTCCCTTTTGATGGTGCAAGGCTTAGTGCTACTACCAATGAGTACTTGTACACAGGCGGTATTTTGGGGTTAAAAATATATCGGAATAAAACTTTTACTACCCCTGAAAACAATGAGCATTTAGCTTCTACTCCTGTGACGGCTCTAACTCAGTTAGACGCAAGCACCCTGCTTGTCGGTACAGACCACAAAGGTGTTTATACAGCCAAAGGGAAAAAATTAGATTTGGTATCCACGTTAGACAGCTTGCCTGTGAAAGACCTATTTGTAGAGAATCCGGACAAATTTTGGGTGCTTTCCGAAGGGTGTATTTTCAAATATATCAAATCGCCCGAAACTGATAAATGGAAAAAAATATTCAGCCTGTGCAAGCCATTCAAGCTCTTTGATGAAGAAATAAATACCCTCGCTGTCTGGAACAATCAGCTTTACTTGGGCACCAACAACGGCTTGGTTATCTATCGATTAGAAGATCTGACACCATCACCTAGCAAATCACTTTACATCAAGCATATTGAATTAGATGGTATCTCTGTCAGTCAAAATAAATTAACATTCAAAGCTACATCTCAACTTCAGTTGAATCTTTCTCTTGGTTATATAGACTATCTGAATGACGAAGCCCCTGTATTTAACTATCGGCTTCTGCCTGCTATGGACTGGCGATCAAGCAAAACAGGCGAAATCACTTTGGTTGGCCTCAGCCCCAACAAATACACCTTAGAGATCAAAGACCCGGGCAACGAACAACATTCACTGAAACTTCAGTTTGATATCGTCCCGCTATGGTGGCAAACTTGGTGGTTTCGGTTAAGCGTTTTATTCCTAATATTTGGCTTTGCCGGATGGCTGGTTTATCTTTACCTCAACAAAAAAAATCATCTAAAAAACAAACGGCTGGAAGAGCGGCGCAAACAAATTGAATCTGAACTCCACGCCTTGCGCGCGCAGATGAACCCGCATTTTATTTTTAATTCCCTCAACGCTATTCAATATTACCTAAACGAAAAAGGCCCTGAATTATCGGAAAAATACCTGATGCTTTTTTCCAAACTCATCCGGATGATTTTTGAATTTACAGGTAAAAAAACCATCAGTTTAGAACAGGAAATAGCCATGCTAAAAAACTACCTTGAATTGGAAAAAATGCGCTTTGGCGAACATTTTTATTTTATCTTTGACATAGACAACCGCTTAGACACCAAAAGCACTTTTATTCCAACCATGATTCTTCAGCCCTTGGTTGAAAACGCTGTTAATCACGGTATTTTTCACAAACCAGAAGGCGGGACGATTGTGATAAAATACGACTATGTTTTGCCAACACTATACCGTATATTTATCATAGACGATGGGATAGGCATTCAAAAATCGAAGGAAATAAAATCAAAATCAATTCTTATCCACCCGACTACTTCCTCCGATATTTTAAAAGAGCGCATTGAATTGATTAATAAGGTAGGACTGTTTAACATCCAATGTAAAATTGAAGATAATAGTGTTAACAACGAAACCGGCACCAAAATAACTTTAAACATTAGACACGGTTTATATGAAAAACCTAACGGCCATATTGATAGACGACGAAAAGTCAGCCTTGGAAATGCTGGCAATTAAAATTGGCAAAATTGAACCCGCTATCAAGGTCATAGCCAAAACACAATTGCCGACAGAAGGCATCAACTTAATCAATGAATTAAACCCCAACTTGGTTTTCTTAGACATTACCATGCCTGTTTTGAGCGGTTTTGACGTGCTGGCTCAACTCGAAAACCCCGATGTGGAAGTGATTTTTGTCACTGCCCATAATGATTATGCCATAGAAGCCATTCAACATTGCGCCATCGGCTACATTGTAAAACCAATTGATGAGGAAGATTTACAAATCGCCATTCACAACGCCTTACAAAACTTAGAAAAAAAATCGTCTTTAGAAAAAGCACGCAAACTATTGGAAAATATAAAAAACGATACAAAAAACACTTTGGTTGTCCCCACACAAAAAGGATTCAGCTTTCTGAAAATCGACAAAATTATCCGCTTCGAAGGTGTGGACGGCTACACGCGTATCCATACAGATGAAGGCAAACCTCTATTGAGTTCTTACAATATTGGCAAGTTTTTTCGGATGTTGGAAAACCATTCCTTTTTTGCAGTCCACAAATCACATTTGGTCAACCTTTACAAAGTGAAAACTTATCTGAACGAAGGTTTTTTGGAATTGCAAAATGGCGATCTGATACCTGTTTCAAAAAGTAATAAAAACGAAGTTTTGCAAGCTTTAGCGATGCTTTAGATTGCAAATCTAAAGTATCTTAGCCACCTCACTGTTGACAAACTCTAGAAATCGTTCATCTGCTTCGGTAAAAGGATTGAGCAAACGCGAATCAATATCTATCTGCCCGATGTTTTTGTCGTTTTTGAATAAAGGCACCACTATTTCGGACTTCACGTGGATGCTGCAAGCGATATAGTTATCTTGCGCATGCACATCACCCACCACAAAGTTTTTGTCAGAGACAGCCACCTGCCCGCAAATGCCTTTTCCAAAAGGGATGGTGGTATGGTCGGTCGGATCACCAGCAAAAGTTTGCAAATGAAGGGTTTGCGTGTCGTGATTAGCAAAATAAAAACCTACCCAGTCGTAGTGCGCAATCTTTGTTTGAAGAAAATCACAGAGTTGTTGCAATCTTTCATTGATCGATTGTTGCTTGTCAGAAAGAATTTCTTTTATTTTTGTTCGATGTTGGTTCACAAATCTTTATTTTGAAGTAAAAGTATTGAAATTTGATACAACCTACATTCGGATTTTAGTGATAAATTTGTTAAAAAATCAGATGTACTCAGCGATTTATCAACCCTATAAAACAGTAATTCATTTTCTGCTTCGTTTTTTTGGTGTTTACGGTGGGTTGAGCTTCTTGTATTTCTACTATTTAAAAGCATTTGAATTGCAAGTCGATCCTTTCACGGTTTGGATTGGAAAATTGAGCAAACGGATAATCGAATTATTTGGATACAAATCTCGCATTTTGTCAGAACCGGGAATTCCTAACTTACAACTTTACATCAACGACAGTTATGTCGCGCGAATTATAGAAGGCTGCAATGCCGCGAGTATATTGATATTGTTTGCAGCCTTTATCATTGCTTTTTCGGGTAAAATAAAATCTTTAATCCGGTTTTTAGTAATCGGAATTTTTTCAATTTCGGTGATAAACATTTTGAGGATCGCGTTTTTGGCTATTACTTTATATAAATTTCCGCAGCATAGCGAATGGTTACACCAATTGGTGTTTCCCGCAATTATTTATGGATTTACCATCGTATTGTGGTTGATTTGGGTAATTAAATTTTCCAAAAAATGAAACTGTCAAAACCCGTCAAAATCGTTTTACTTCTTTTGTTAGGCAGTTTTCTTATTGCAGTTAGGACCTTTGAAAATAATTGGTTTTATGACCCGTTTATCGCGCATTTTAAACAAGCAGACTACCTTAAGTCTGTGCCCGGATTTGAAACCATAAGGCTTATCTACAACCTGTTGCTTCGATACATTTTAAATAGTTTTGCTTCCATCCTGATTCTTGTTTTGATTTTTGACACCCAAATAATCCGGTTTCTACTTGCACTCTACTTGCTTTTCGGAATCCTGCTCGGCCTTATATATGTGTTTCTAATGCTGTATTTTTTGCCGGAGTCCTTCACTCTGTTTTTCTACATCCGCAGATTTGTCATTCAACCCCTCTTGCTTTTTGTGTTGATCCCGGCGATTTTTTACGGAAGAAAAACCAACAAAATCGATACTTTTACAACAAAAAAATAATGAACTACATCCGACTGATTGTTCTTATTCTGTTGTTTTCATCCGGTCTGTACGGATTTTCCAACCCGCCACACAAGTTTTATGTTTCGGTCATGGAAATTCGACAAAAAGACAACACCCTTCAAATCACTTTCAGCATTTTTTGGGATGATTGGAGCCGGTATTTGGAAGAAAAACAACAACTCCGTGCCAACCTGACCTCCAAAAATGAAGACCCGAAGGCAGAAGCTATTTTAAAAGCGTACCTAAAGCAAGTAATCGCCATCAATTTGGATGGAAAGCCGGTCAAAATAAACTATGTCGGACGTGATTACGAGTCCGATTTGATGTATTGTTATTTAGAAATCAACAACATAAGTTCGATATCCAAAATCGCTGTCGAAAATAAATTCTTCTTTGATTACATCGACAGCCAGCAAAACATCGTACATGTCATTCGTGCCGATGACAGAAAAAGCCTACTCTTAGACAAGGATAAACCAAAAGGATTGTTAAATTTTTCTACAAATTAAGTCCTTTGTTAAATTATGATTAATTTTCATGCCTAAAACCTATAAAAAATGAATCGAATACTTTCTAAACTTTTCAGTTTCTTATTCTTGATGTCCGCGGCAATAGTTTTCGGACAAGAAGAAATGCCTACCAAAGAGTCCGGGCACACAGACATCAACAAATTCCGTCAAATGTATGACTTGCTGGCAACACCCAATATGTTCAGAACCGCTTCCGGCGCGCCTGGCCCGGCCTACTATCAGCAACAAGCCGATTACAAAATGAATGTAGAGTTGGATGACAAAAATCAAAAATTATACGGCGAAGAAACCATCACCTATAAAAATAATTCGCCGGATGTGTTAGAATTTCTTTGGCTTCAACTCGATCAAAATGTCAGAGAGAAAAACTCTAAAAGTTTACAAATTGAAAACAGTTCAGTCCCCTTGGTTACCTCTGCCGAACGATTTTCTAAAAGTTTTTTGTCTGAGCCGTTTGATGGCGGATTTAACATAGAATACGTTAAAGACCTCAACGGAAAAGACATTCCCTACACCATCAACCAAACCATGATGCGCGTCGATATCGCCCAACCGCTTGCTCCCGGGCTAAGTGTGTCTTTCAAAGTAAAGTGGTGGTACAACATCAACAACCACGTGACAGACCGCGCACGTTCGGGCTATGAACATTTTGATAAAGACGGCAATAACCTGTATATAATCGCTCAATTTTTTCCGCGCATGGCTGTTTACAGCGATGTGGAAGGTTGGCAAAACCACCAATTTTGGGGAAGCGGCGAGTTCGCTTTGCCTTTTGGAAACTATGAAGTAAACATCACCGTACCGGCCGACCATGTTTTAGACGGTACCGGCGTACTGCAAAACCGGAAAGAAGTATTCAGTAAAAAAATGTTGAATCGCTACGAACAAGCAACCGTGTCATACGATAAACCGGTAGTCATTGTGACCCAAGACGAAGCATTCGAAGCTGAAAAAGGATTTTCAGAAAAGAAAAAAACATGGAGACTCAAAGCCGACAATGTACGTGATTTTGCCTTTGCTACCTCCCGTAAATTTGTGTACGACATGATGGCTGTTGACATCAACGGTAAAAAAGTAATGGCTGTATCCATGTATCCCAAAGAAGGTAATCCACTTTGGGGAGATTATTCGACCAAAGTTGTCGCGAGTACGCTCAAATCTTATTCAAAATACACCTTCGACTATCCCTATCACAAAGCCATTTCTGTTCATTCCAAAAACCAAGGAATGGAATACCCGATGATTTGCTGGAATTACGGCAGACCGGAAGAAGACGGCACTTATTCAGACGGTGTTAAATTTGGAATGATGAGCGTAATTATTCACGAGGTAGGGCACAATTTCTTTCCGATGATTGTTAACTCAGACGAGCGCCAATGGGCTTGGATGGATGAGGGAATCAATACTTTTATGCAATATTTAGCTGAGCAAGATTTCGGTGTCGCGCATCCCGAAGCAATCGGTAAATTAGACAAGTACCCTTCTCGAAGAGGACCCGCAGCCAACATTGTCCGGTACATGAGTGGCGACCAAAACTTCATCACACCTATCATGGCCAATCCGGAGTATGTAACCCAATTAGGCAACAACGCTTATGGAAAACCCGCAACTGCCCTCAATATTCTCCGCGAAACCGTCATGGGACACGAATTATTTGATAAAGCTTTCAGTACCTACGCCAGGCGATGGGAATTTAAACACCCCACACCCGACGACTTTTTCAGAACCATGGAAGATGCCTCTGCCGTGGACTTAGATTGGTTTTGGAGAGGCTGGTTTTTTTCTACAGACTATGTGGATATAGCACTAAAAGATGTTAAAAAAATATATGTCACCTCTACCCCTACCAAAAAAGCAAAAGATTTTGCAGCCGAAAGAGGTATTGATTTATCCCAAAATCCAAGTTTGGTTTACACCATTTCCGAAGACGAAGAGGATTTCAATCCAAACATGAAAACGCAACACTTTATGCAGTCTGCCACAACCTTGCAAGAATATATAGCGATCAACAAGGACAGATTAATCAACACCGATATTTCCAATCCGAAGTATTTGTATGAAGTGACCTTTAGCAGACCCGGCGGACTCGTGATGCCATTGATTGTGGAATATACCTACGCTGACGGCAGCAAAGTAGAAGTGCGCTACCCCGCACAAATTTGGGCTAAAAGCAACAACGAAGTGACCAAAGTTTTGGTAACCGACAAAGAGCTTACCAACGTACAAATCGACCCGAAACTCGAAACCGCAGACATCGACGTGACCAACAACAGCTGGCCTAAAAAAGAAACTGAAACCAAATTTGACAAATTTAAAACTCAAATTAAAAACTAAGCCACAGCAGGTTTTATCAAAATCAAACCGCCCGCAATTTGAAATTGCGGGCGGTTTTTTTAATTCCCTAAACGAATTTTTACTCGGCTGTTGCCTTATCATCCCAATTCCAAACAAGCGACCTTTTCCAAATCAGCATTTTCCAAAAAAGACTATATTGCGTCAAGATTTTTAATCATCAAATGAGCGATTTCATCTGTTGTCAGATTGCCTGCCCGAATCCAAATTATTTTTGGCGGATGACCGTTAATCATGCTTAAATCATAGAAATCCGAATCAAAAGTAACAATTGAATGACCATTATGCCTGGCATACGCCCATATATCCAAATCATTACGATTATCCAAATTACAATCCGATACATGTGCACAATCTGAAAAATGAACCTGTAGTTTCTTTGTTATCCGAAAAGAAATATTCTGATCAAACAACAATTTCATGATGCATTTAATAGTTTATGCTCTTAGTCAGCTGCATACGATAAACAAGCTTTAATATCCTCAACGGTAAGTTCAGGAAAATCTTTGATGATTTCATTGAAATTCATTCCGGCTGACAACCAACTTAATACATCATAAACCGTAATCCTTGTATCTCTGACACATGGTTTGCCGAATCTTTTATTTGGGTTTCGCTTGATTATATTTTTATAATCGATTATGGCTAAAGGCTTTTTGCAAGATTAGTCAATTTTAGATTACTATCCAATAAACTCTATAACAGCCACATGTGGGTTTTAAAAATCTTTTTTATTTCCTTTTCTACGTAAATTCGATACTGGAACAATCACCCAAAGAGACAAGCAGGAAACGGCAATAAGAAATCCAAAAGTGGTCCCAAAAAAGCTTTTAAAAATGGCTCCTGTATAACCCATCAACGCAGAAATATCTAACTGCAGCAAAATCAATATCCGCGACAAGTCTATCGGATTGAATAGCGTAGCTACCAAGGAGGCTTTTTCAAGCGGGTATTCTTTAAATGTCATCAAAGAAACCAAAAACAAACCATCGTATATGAGTGTCATAAACAACCAAAACAAGATAGCATAACTGAAACCCTTGATACGGTTTTCGTGGTAAAGCGCAATGTTATAAGCCACTGCGACAAAGATAAAATTCAAAAAGACACCGGCAGCCATCAGCACCAAAAATTTCTTAATCAAATCGGCATCAGCTACACCATAAACTAAAAAGGGAATTCCAACACCCAGCAACAAACTCAAACTTAAAGAAACCGAAACCGCCATGTATTGCCCGATAAAAATATCCGAGCGCTTGATGGGTTGCGCCAATAACAACTCAATGAATTCGCGGGAATTGTAGTAGTACATAATTCCAAACACCACAGCGATAAGCGATGAAAAAACAACAATTACATTCATCAATGTGATGACGGATTTAGACACGTCCGGATTAAAAAAAAGCAGGCCAAAACCCAACAACAGGTAGAACGAAAGATAAAAATAACTCCAGCTGCTGCGCAGCAAATCTGACAGGCTGTATTTGAATATTTTAAACATGGCTCGTTTTTAAAATTTGCGCAATTGCTTCATCAAAATTCTTGGTTTGGGTCGTTGATTTGAGCGCATCCACCGTTCCTCTAAAATGTATTTTCCCTTCCAAAAGAAACACAATTTCGTCTGACAATTCTTCAACCAAACTCATGATGTGGCTGGTGATGAGGATGGTTTTCCCTTTCGTTTTTTCAATTTTGATGAGTTTTTTGAGTTCGATGAGTGCCAATGGATCTAAACCGGAAGTGGGCTCGTCTAAAATCACTATTGGATTATCGGTCATTAGTGCCAATACCAGATTTACTTTTTGTTTGGTACCACCAGAGAGCGTTCCCATTTTTTTGTCGAGATAAGGCCTAAGCCCGAAAACTTCTATCAGCGAATGTTCGTTAGAGGGCTGATTCCGCAAGTTTTTAATCAGCCGGAGAAGCTCGTTAGCGGTCATGTTTTTTGGAAAATTGGCGATTTGCGGGAGGTAGCTAATTTGACTTCTGAATTTCCATTTTCCCTTTGTTTGCTGCCCATCGACAAAAATATGGCCGGAAGTCGGAATCGTCATCCCAAGCAAACACTTGATAAGAGTGGTTTTACCGGAACCATTCGGCCCTAAAATTGCATAAATACCCGGCTTGTCAACCGTCAAATCGACCTGTTCTAAAACTTGAAGTTTGCCAAATTTTTTGCTTATGTTTTTAAAATCTATCATCTTAAAATTTGTTCATGGAAGGAAAAGAATCAAAAACATGTTCGGGTGTGAATACGGGGGACACTTTTTCGGAAAAATTGACCAAATCTACAAACGAGCTTCTGATTAGTATGATGCTTTCAGGCACTTTGGTGGTGATATAGGAAAACAATTTCACCGGGCGAAAAGGCACATCGCCAATACCATCCTTATCGAGATCGTACCCCGTGTATTCGCTCCAGTAATTGTAATCAAAACGGTTGTCGGAGGTGTTGCCACCGCTGTAGGAGACATCAAAAGTGTTGCCGATAAAATTGTTGTGAATAAATTTGTTTTCAAAACAAGCCCCCATCATTTTTAGGGCCCATCCGTTTTGCAACAAATTGTTGTTTGCATAGGTAATCCGGTTGCAGCCTTCCAGATAGGTGCCAATCGTGTTTTCTTGAAAAATATTGTTCAAGATAGTGGCATCATTAATTTCTTTCAACAAAAGGCCGTAAGAAGCTGCCCCTTTATTTTTTTTGAAGGTATTGTTTTCAATTTTTATGTTTTTTGAAAACATGACTGCTACACCGGCTCCGTTGTCTTCAAAAAAATTGCCTTTGTACTCATCATCATTCGAAAACATGAAATGCAATCCATAGCGCAGGTTGTGCTTGCTCACATTTCCCTGAACAAGGCTGTTGTAAACAAACTCAAAGTAAATACCGTCCCGAACATTGTATATTTTATTATTCAGAACCTGTACGTTTTTACAATGCCATAAATGAATACCGTTTCCGGATTGGTATTCAACTTTTGCATTTCCTTTTATATAATTGTTTCGGACAATACCGTTATCAGATTTTTCGAGATAGATGCCAAAAAAAAGGGTTTCGAGTTTGATATTTTGAATGAGGAAATGTTTGCTCCGTTTGATGCGGATAGCGGCAAAATCAGAAGTGTAACTCGTACCGACATTTTTGATAAACAAACCGTCGATGGTGACACTATCTGATTCAATCCGAATAATTTCACCTATCATTTCACCATCAATTACCGGAAAATCTTTTCCAATAAGTGTCAGCGGTTTATTGATGACAATCTCGTGTTCTTTGTATATGCCTTTTTCTATCCAGATGGTATCACCGGGCTGTGCATAGGCAATGCCTGCTTGTAAAGTCTTGATTTCGCAATCATTACAAACACGGATATTTTGAGCCGAAAGATTCAACTGAACAAGAAAGATTAGGATGCCAGCGATTGTCTGAAGCATGTTTTTTTAAGCAAGATAAGAATTAATGATTGATTTTGGCTTGCAGCTCTTTCCAAGTGAAAATTTCGCCTTTGTGTTTTTCTTTAAATTGCTCAGCTTGCCGAAGGTCTTTAAACCCAGCCAGATGGGCACCCATCGGGCTTTGAATGTCTTCAGAAATTACATAATAAGCAGTCATAGCATCTATAAAATTATTCGTCTTCGATAGATAATCATGAACCAAGAAGAGGCTGTTTTGTTTAACTGAATCATCCGCCAATTGCTGCACCATGCATTCAACGGCATCAAACTTATAAACCCTTCCTTTCTGCGTCACTAATTCTGAAGCAAATTGTTGGGAAACGATGGTCATTTTACAATAGTGGCAACTGTCAGATCCATAAACAATGGGTTCGGCTTTGGGTTTGCAGGAAATGGCCGTCAAACAAAATAAAAATATAACTTTTTGGATTGTAAACCTCATAATCAGGATGGCTGTTACTGTGTTGTAAAAAAAATTCTAAATAGATTCCCCTTCGACTTCGCTCAGGGAACACCTTCGCCCTCCAATCCCGAGAAATTGGGACGGAGCTTAGGGAATGGCTCAGCATCAAAACTCTTTCAATTCAGGCTCTCTTTTTAGAAAAACGAAATGCCAAATATCCCATAAAAATAGCGATGGCAAAAATATAGGTGGCCTTTTCGGGATAGGATTGAGCTGTAAAATTCAACAGCATTTTTTCTCCGAAAAGTGGTGGTTGATAAGCCATGCCCGGAACTTTGATAGGTGCGGTCGAGCTCAGGTTGTGTCCATAATCGTATTCCCATAAATAAAAATCGTAGAGCCCCAATATGCCGAGTATGCCCAATATCAGGCTCCATACATAATACAAATGCCGTTTGCCAATCAGTGCGATGAGCAACCCCAAACCAATCATTCCATAAATGATTTTCGGAAAATAGCTCAATTCGGGAATTGAATCGGGTTCGATAAATTTCATCCCGACGTAGTGGTTCAAAATATTGATGTTTTGTAGCGTTGAGGGTTGGTTTCCGGTCAATTTGTCAACCCAAATATAGAGGGTAACACCCTCGGGATATTGAGGAGCCAGCAGCGTAATCTGCCAAATCGGAAACACAAAAACCAATAGAAGCAACAGTGCTGCTGCTGCCATGATAACCCTGGGTAAAACTTTCATTAGGTTTGATTTTAATTGTATTCAATTGTTTTTGCAAAGAATCTTTAAATGATTTTAACAAAGGGAGGTTGCATTGAGAAAAACAACCTCCCATCATAAAAACTGTTTTATTCACCCAATGACCATTTGATTGGTACGTTGGAATTTTTGGCAGATACCCTCAGGTAACCTTGCATTTCTTGGTGAAGTGCCGAACAGAAATCCGTACAATAGAAAGGGATTACACCTTCTTGTTTAGGTTCCCAAACCAATGTTTCGGTTTGTCCGGGCATGATGAGCAATTCTGCATTTTGTGCACCCATAACTGAGAAACCGTGTGGTACGTCCCAATCTTGTTCGAGGTTGGTGACGTGAAAATACACCTTGTCCCCAACTTTGATTCCCTCAATGTTATCCGGAGCAAAATGACTTCGGATGGTCGTCATATAAATGTGTACGTTGTTGCCTTCCCTTTCCACTTTGGTATCCTTTTCCGCTTTGGCAGCAAAAGGATGTTCGTTTTCTGCGAGTGGATAGTATTTCAGTGATTTAGATTGAATTTTGGATGCGGCAATTCCTTGGGCATAATGTGGCTCTCCGATGGTCGGAAAGTCTAACAAAAGCTCCATCTTGTTGCCTGTGATATCAAACAATTGAGCCGATTGGGTCAATTCCGGCCCGGTGGGAAGGAATCTGTCTTTGGTAATTTTATTAAGTGCTACCATGTATTTTCCATCCGGTTTTTGCGAATCTCCTCCGGGTATCATCAAGTGGCCAATAGAATAATAGGTTGGTACACGATCTAAAATTTCCCAAGTCCCTACTTTCCATTTCACCACTTCCGAACTGATAAACATAGAAGTGTAGCCGTTCCCTTGGTTGTCAAACTCGGTATGAAGTGGTCCGAGGCCAGCATCTTTCACCACACCGCCAACAATAGCATCCATTTTAAGAATCGGAATACCATAGGCTTCGCCATCGAAATTCTTGTCTTCGATGGCCTTGAGTACCTTAGAGAATGCGTGAACAGTCAAATCGGTAGACAATTTTCCGTTACCAACAATGTATTCACCGGTAGGATCAACGTCCACACCGTGTGGCGATTTTGGAGTCGGTAAGAAATAAACCAATCCGGGGCATTCTTCAGGTATCAATACCCGCACCGTTTTGATCATGGTGGAAGTTGCACTGTGTTTTTTATCGTCATAGACATTATGAGCATAATTGGCCGGAATTTCTCTAAATTTTCCGGCTTTGATGTATTCTTCTGCCTTTTTCCAATTGATAGCCGCAATAAAATCTTTGTCGTTTTGAGAGGCGTTCACTTCCAAAAGCGAATTGCCCTCTTCCGTGTTGTAGGTAGTAAAAAACGTCCATCCGTCCGATTTACCTTTTCCGGAATGTGCCAAATCATAATCAAAACCGGGCATCAATACTTGAAATTCGACATTCATATTGCCGGTTTCCGGGTTTACTTTGATAAAACTGAGTGCACCTTTAAAATTTCCTTTGTAATCCTTGATTGGGATATCTTTTTGAGGAATCGGAACGGAAAAACGGGTTCCGGCTACCACATACTCCGTATTTTGTGTAGTGAAAGGCGAACTGTGATTTCCTCCACTGTTGGGTATTTCTATGATCTCCGCTGTTTCGAAAGTAGTCAAATCAACTCGTGCGATGCGCGGTGTATTGTTCCCGTTGATAAAAATCCATCTGCCGTCTGTCTCTCCGTTGGTTTGTGAAAGTTCGGGATGATGCGCATCGTCCCAAGGCACAATACCATGAGAAGTATTGAGCATGGGTTTAGTTTCTTCGTTAAATCCATATCCTTTTTCCGGATCTACCGAAAAAATCGGGATCACACGGAACAATCTTCCGGAAGGAAGCCCGTAAACACTGATTTGTCCGCTGAACCCACCGGATAAAAAAGCGTAAAATTCGTCATACGAACCGGGTTTGACATAGACTCTGGAAGCGGCATCGGATCCCAATGCGCCATCGTTTGCCGTATTGGCATTTTTGTTACAGCCTGCCGCAAAGAGCACAATCAGGCTGAGCAAGGTAAATTTTTGTACTGTTTTCATCGTGTGGTTTTTGATTGATTATTCTTTGGGTAACATGACTTGATCGACTACATGGATAATACCGTTTGAGGCAGGAATACTGGCAATAATCTTTGCACCGCCTACATAAATCTCCCCTCCTTTGATTTCCACCTCAACACTACCATTGTTGGCTTGGCCTAATTTTTTGAATTTCATCAAAAATTCTTTGGAATAATTGCCTGGGGTAACGTGGTATTTCAGAATGTTTGCTAAGGCCGCCTTGTTTTCCGGTTTCAGTAAATCTTCGACCGTTCCGGCAGGCAATTTAGCAAAAGCCTCATTGGTAGGTGCAAAAACTGTCAACGGGCCTGCGTTGACCAATGCGTTTTCCAAGGAGGCAGCCTGAACGGCTGCAACCAAAGTAGTGTGGCTTGCTGAACCGATAGCAATCTGCAATACATTCGGATTAGACACATCATCCTTAACAGCGGCTTGGCCTTGGGGCTGGGAAGACTCCTCGGTAGTAGCCCCTTTGGCAGTGGCTCCCTTTGAATTTTGGTTGCAGGCAAACAGAGTAACTCCTATCAGCATCGTCAACATTGTACGAAAAGCAGTTTTCATATTAAACAGGTTTATAGGGTTCTGAAATATTCCAAGACGGCTCTGGCTTGGGCTTCGGTCAAATTCTGATTGGCCATGGGTGCACCGTTAAACTCCATCAACAATTTTTTGGCAATCGGGTCTTTCTGAATCATCTCCTGTGGATTGAGAATCATGTTCATCACCCATTCGGGAGACCTTCTTTCAAGAATACCTTTGGGTGCAGGACCGATAAATTTTTGATCGGGTTTGTGGCAAGCCATACACATATTTGCATAGATTGTTTTTCCTTCTTCGGCAAGTTTTTGATTAACATCGGCATCAAGTGTCACAGAAGTAATCGGGCCAATCCCTTTATTGAGTCGAAAATCCGAAGCGGTTTCAGTTTTCACTTCCGTGGATTCTTTTTGCACGCCATACCCGGGCTCTTCCTTCTTTCCGGATGAATTACATCCTGCTATAAACAAGGAGAATACTGCAATTGAAATTTTAATTACTTTTTTCATGTTTGGATAAGTTTATTTTTATAGTTCAAAATTAAACAATCTATTTGAGACAAAACATGACAAATATCATATATAAAGATATTTTTATCTTTTTATATTTGCTTTGTAAGAATACAAGTATAATTATCTCTAATTTATGTTTTCACAATCTGCCAAATACGCCATTTTAGCAATTCTTTATTTGACCACTTACAGTAACAAAGAACACAAAAAAGGAATTTCTGAAATTTCAGAAAAAATAAATGTTCCCACACCATTCCTTGCCAAACTATTGCAAGGACTTTCCAAAAAAGGGTTTATCCATTCTTCCAAAGGTAGAGGTGGTGGATTTTACATGTGTGAGGAGAACAAAAATCGTTCGCTATTAGATTTGATTGAAGAAATTGAAGGAAAGAAAAAATTGACCAACTGTGTATTGGGTTTAAATCACTGCAATCCAAACCATACCTGTTCGTTGCACAATTTGGTTTATGAAAAAAACATCGAAATGCTCAAAAACTTAAAGGGTAAACTTCTTTACGAGTACGCGAAAGACCTCAAAAACGGGGCTTCATTTTTATAAACCCTTTCGGGGTTTGAAACCTCGAAAGGGTTCAACTGGATATAAAAGTTATTTGTTCAAAATACTCCTCGATATTACAATCCTTTGAATTTCTGAAGTTCCTTCATATATCTGCGTGATTTTGGCATCACGCATCAATCGCTCAACGTGGTAGTCTTTTACGTATCCGTTTCCTCCGAATATTTGAACAGCTTCAACGGTTACTTCCATCGCCACTTGAGAAGCGTATAATTTAGCCATGGCACCGGAAAGATCATAGTCTTTTTGTTCGTCTTTATCTTTGGCCGCCCTGTACACGAGCATTCGAGCCGCTTCTATCTTGGTGTGCATGTCTGCCAACTTAAACGCGATGGCTTGGTGGTTGCAAATTTCTGTCCCGAAAGCTTTGCGTTCTTGCGAGTATTTGAGCGCCATTTCATACGCACCCGCAGCAATCCCTAAGGCTTGTGCAGCAATCCCGACGCGTCCGCCGGCAAGTGTTTTCATGGCAAACTTAAACCCGAACCCATCTTCGCCAATCCTATTTTCTTTGGGTACTTTTACATCGTTGAACTGCAAAGAATGTGTATCTGAACCTCGTATTCCGAGCTTGTTTTCCTTGGGACCGACTTGAAATCCTTCCCATCCTCTTTCCACAATAAATGCATTGATGCCTTTGTGTTTTTTCTCGGCGTGTGTTTGTGCGATAACCAAATAGACAGAGGCGGAGCTACCGTTGGTAATCCAATTTTTAGTTCCATTCAATATATAGTAACCACCTTTATCAAGAGCCGTTGTTTTTTGGCTGGTGGCATCACTGCCTGCTTCCGGTTCAGAGAGGCAAAAAGCACCGAGTTTCTTGGCAGTTGTCAAATCGGGTAAGTATTTTTTCTTTTGTTCTTCCGTCCCGAAGGCATTTAACCCATAGCAAACCAATGAATTATTAACCGACATGCACACGGAGGCAGAGGCATCAACTTTGGATATTTCTTCCATCGCCAAGACGTAAGAAAGGGTGTCCATTCCGCCGCCGCCATATTCGGGAGAAGCCATCATCCCCATAAAGCCGAGTTCGCCCATTTGCTTGATTTCATCTTTTGGGAATTTTTGATGTTCGTCCCGCTCAATTACGCCCGGCAACAAAACTGTTTTGGCAAAATCTGCAGCTGCCTGCTTGATAAACTGCTGTTCTTCGGTAAGATTAAAGTCCATAGCCTCAAAGTTAATGATTTGAAATGTCTATTTTCAAAGATAAAACATATTCGTAAAAAACACTTAACATAATTCAAAAATGATGAAATATTTTTTATTAAAACTTATAAAATTTACGGATAATTCATTTTTAACCAAGAAAGTTTAAAACTTTGTGATTTGTTTCATATTCAACCACCGCGGGTCTTTGGCAGTAGTAATCTTTGGTATAGCTGTTTTTTTAATCTAAAAAATAAAAAAACCTCTTGTTCAAATTTTGAACAGGAGGTAAGAAAAGCTAATAAATAATTGTTATTTAGTTGCCATCATTGTGGTCATCATGAGCATCGTCCGTACCGTCGTTGTCTGAATCTTCCTGACCGTCATTGGTGCCATCATGGTCGGAGTCCGCATCGTGCGCATCGGTTCCGTTGTCGTCTTCTGCACCATCGTTTACGCCATCGTTGTCTGAATCTTCCTGACCGTCATTGGTGCCATTATGGTCGGAGTCCGCATCGTGTGCATCGGTTCCGTTGTCGTCTTCTGCACCATCGTTTACACCATCGTTGTCTGAATCTTCCTGACCGTCATTGGTGCCATTATGGTCGGAGTCCGCATCATGTGCATCGGTTCCGTTGTCGTATTCTGCACCATCGTTTACGCCATCGTTGTCCGTGTCTTCGTCACCATCTAAAGTGCCGTTATCATCACTGTCTGCGTCTAATGGATCGGTTTCATTGGCATCACGCGTACCGTCTTGGTCAGTATCTTCTCCTCCATCGTCATAACCATCATTGTCTGTATCTGCATCAGTCGGATTGGTTTCGGTGGCATCTTGCGTACCATCGTGGTTGGCATCTTCGACTCCATCTGCCAAGCCATCAGCATCGGAATCTACTTCTATAGGATTAGTTTCTTCCGTTTCAACTTTGCCGTTTTGATTGGCATCTTCTACACCATCTGCAATAAAATCTTGGTCGGTATCGGCAACCAATGGATTGGTTTCGGTAAGGGGTTCGAAAACACCATTTTTGTTAAAATCTTCTGTCCCATCTAATATTAAATCACCATCGGTGTCAGGGTTGTTAATCGAAGTGCCTAATGATTTTTCAAGTGTATCTATCAATCCATCTTTGTCTGTATCTAAAGCAGAAGGATTAATATCATTTGGATCGGCATCTGCTGAAGTCGGTGAGCAAGAAGTAAAAGCCGTTGCAATTCCTAAAAATGCGGCTAAAATGAGCGAATGATTAATGCGTTTGTTCATAATAAATAAATGTTAAGTGTTTAATAAAAATTTACTTTAAAACAACTAAAACTCCCTATTCCCTATCTTGAAATTCTTAAGAAATGATTAAGATTTAAAAATCAATCTTTTTCAAACTTTACCTAGCCATTCGATTTAACTTACCTATTTATACGAATCAAATTTATTTTTTGAGAATACCCAATTACATTTACAAAATACTATATTTGTAAGGACAGATGATTTTTATGAAAAAATTACTTCAACGATACGAACAAAAAAAGCCCGAAATAGTTTTTCATTGGAACGACCCCGAAACAGAAGCCGAAGGCTGGGTTGTGATTAATTCACTTAGAGGTGGAGCAGCCGGAGGTGGTACACGCATGCGGAAAGGGTTGAATAAAAACGAGGTTTTGTCATTAGCCAAAACCATGGAAGTAAAATTTACGGTTTCCGGTCCGGCTATCGGCGGTGCTAAATCGGGAATCAACTTCGACCCTGCCGACCCACGCAAAGAAGCAGTCCTCAAACGTTGGTTTCAGGCGGTTTCCCCTCTGTTAAAAAGTTATTACGGCACTGGCGGCGACCTGCACGTGGACGAAATCAACGAAGTGATTCCCATCACGGAGAGTTGCGGAGTCTGGCATCCGCAGGAAGGTGTCTTCAACGGTCATTTCAAACCAACGGAAGCAGATAAAATCAACCGGATTGGTCAATTGCGCCAAGGGGTAATTAAAGTGCTTGAAAATCCGAATTTCTCACCCGATGTAGCCCAAAAATTTACGGTCGCCGATATGATAACCGGTTATGGTGTCGCCGAATCGATTAAGCATTTTTATGCATTGACATCAACAACTGTCGAAGGCAAAAAAGCCATCGTGCAGGGCTTTGGCAATGTAGGCGCGGCAGCTACTTTCTACTTGGCGGAAGTCGGCGTAAAAATTGTTGGCATCATCGACCACAAAGGAGGGGTCATCAAACGGGATGGGATGAATTTTGAAGAAGTCAAAAATCTGTTTTTAAATAAAAAAAACAACACCCTGCAACATCCTGATTTGATGTCCTTTGAAGAAATAAACGAGGAAATTTGGAAAGTCCCAACGGATATTTTCGTGCCTTGTGCCGCTTCACGATTGGTCACCAAAGAACAAGTTGTCTCGATGATGGGGTCCGGATTGGAATTGATATCGTGCGGTGCTAATGTTCCTTTTGCTGATGAGGCCATCTTTTTCGGTCCAGTTATGGAATATGCTGATAAGCACATTACGCTCATCCCCGATTTCATTTCCAACTGCGGCATGGCAAGGGTGTTTGCTTATTTTATGGAGCGCAAAGTTCAAATGACTGACGAAGCCATTTTCAGAGACACCTCCGAAACCATTCGAAAAAGCTTGGAAAAAATTATCAACATCAATCCAACAAAAATCAATATCAGCCAAACGGCGTTTGAGATAGCACTCAAACAACTTGTTTAACCCTTCAATAACCAAAACCATGGAAACTTTAATCGTAATTATTTTTGTTTTAGGATATCTGGCGATTACCCTCGAACACAAACTAAAAATTGACAAACTCATCCCAGCTCTTGCCATGATGGCCATTTTATGGGCGATCATTGCGCTCAATCACTTGAACGTTTTCGAGGTAAATGCAGAATTGAGGGAATTAGAAAAGTCCGATTTAGAGTCGATGTTGCTTCATCATATCGGCAAAACCGCCGAAATCTTAATTTTTCTGATTGGTGCCATGACCATTGTTGAGATTATCGATTATTTCAACGGATTTGAAACTATTAAAAATTTCATCAAAACCAAAAAAAAAGCAAACCTTCTGTGGATATTTTCTTTGCTTGCCTTTGTTCTTTCGGCTATCATAGACAACTTGACCGCTACCATAGTTTTGATCACGATTTTGCAAAAAGTAATCAAAGATCGTGAACTTCGCCTTTGGTTTGCCGGCATCATCGTGATTGCTGCCAATTCAGGAGGTGCTTGGTCGCCGATTGGCGATGTGACGACCACTATGTTGTGGATTGGCAAAAAAGTTTCAGCAGCCCAGCTGATTGAGCATGTATTGATTCCTTCCATCGTGAGTTTTATAATCCCCGTGCTGATTGTCAGTAAGATGAAACCTTTTAGAGGAAGTATAGATGTAATTTTAGACCAAGACGAAGTTAAAACCTCAAAACACGGTGCAACCATGCTCTATTTGGGTTTGGGCGGTATTATTTTTGTACCTATTTTCAAAACCCTTACCCATCTTCCTCCCTATGTTGGGATGATGCTTTCCTTAGCCATAGTTGCCGCCTTTGCTGAAGTATTCAGCAGAAAAATATTTAGCCTAACCAATATAAGTGAAGAAAGTGAAACGGCTTCCCACCACAGTCCGGTTCATCATTCCTTGGGACGTATTGAACTTCCCAGTATCCTTTTCTTTCTCGGTATTCTGATGGCGGTTGCGGCTCTCGAATCATTGGGCCAGCTTTTCCACTTCGCGGAAGCTTTAAATCTGGCTATCCCGAATACGGATATCGTTATTGGTCTATTGGGTATCGGTTCTGCTGTGATAGACAACGTCCCTTTGGTTGCGGCCAGCATGGGCATGTTTCCCAATCCGGAAGACAGCCCCTTGTGGCATTTTATTGCTTATTCAGCCGGTACGGGCGGAAGCATGCTCATCATCGGTTCAGCAGCCGGTGTAGTTGCTATGGGTTTAGAAAAAATCGACTTTTTTTGGTATCTTAAAAAAATATCGTGGTTGGCTTTTCTCGGATTTCTCGGTGGAGCTGTTTCTTTTGTTTTGATAAGGGATTTTATTCTGAATGTTTAATTTTTTTACCTCTAATTTTTTCACCCACAACAAACAACCTCTAATTATTAAAACATCATGGAAACTGTAGTCATTGTCCTGTTTGTATTGGGTTATCTTGCCATTGCTCTCGAACACAAACTTAAAGTGGACAAACTGATTCCCGCTTTAGCGATGATGTCACTGCTTTGGGCAATAATTGCGCTGAGTCATTTACCTGTTTTTGAAGTCAATACAGATTTAAAAGAATTGCAATCCTCCACTTTAGAAAACCTACTGCTGCATCACATCGGCAAAACGTCAGAAATTTTAATTTTCCTGATCGGTGCCATGACCATTGTTGAGATTATCGACTATTTCAACGGGTTTTTTACCATAAAAAACTTCATCAAAACCAAGAAAAAAACCAAATTGCTTTGGATTTTTGGAATCCTTGCTTTTATACTATCTTCTGTCATAGACAATTTGACGGCAACCATTGTCTTGATAACGATTCTCCAAAAAGTGGTAAAAGACCGGGAATTGCGTTTGTGGTTTGCGGGAATAATTATCATCGCAGCCAATGCGGGAGGTGCATGGTCGCCTATTGGTGATGTAACCACCACCATGCTTTGGATTGGCAAAAAAGTATCATCCGTAGTCCTGATTGAACATGTTTTGATACCATCCATCATTTGCTTTGCATTGCCCATTTTGATAGCTACCCGCTTAAAAATATTTAAGGGAATCATTGAAGATGAAATCAATTTAAAAGACGAAAAAAAAGAATCAAAATTTGGTTCTACCATGCTTTATTTGGGCCTCGCCATGATTGTTTTCGTACCTATCTTCAAAACAGTAACCCATCTGCCACCTTATGTTGGCATGATGCTTTCCTTAGCGGTTGTCGCTACTTTTGCAGAATACTTTTCCAGCTCAAAATTCAGTGCTTCAAATATCGATCCCGAAAGTGATAAGGCTTCACACCACAGTGCAGTCCACCATTCCTTGGGGCGGATTGAGCTACCCAGCATCCTCTTCTTCCTCGGTATCTTGATGGCGGTTGCTGCACTCGAATCGCTGGGTCAGTTGTTTCATTTCGCAGAAGCATTGAATCAAACCATTCCAAACACAGATATTGTGGTGATGTTTCTCGGTGTGGCTTCCGCAGTGATAGACAATGTGCCGTTGGTCGCTGCCAGTATGGGTATGTTTTCCGAGCCGTTAGACAATCACGTTTGGCATTTTATTGCCTTCTCAGCCGGTACGGGCGGAAGCATGCTTATCATTGGCTCCGCCGCGGGTGTGGTTGCCATGGGAATGGAAAAAATAGACTTCTTCTGGTATCTCAAAAAAATCACAGGATTGGCAGTTGTGGGTTTTGTAGCTGGTTCCTTAGCTTTTATTGTTATACGAAATTTTATTTTGAATGTATAATTTTGTTTGGGAAATGAAGTTATTATCTAAACTAATGACACCCTATCTATGTTAATCTTTCAAGATCTTCCGCATGACGGAATAGAATCTGATGATGTTCAAGAGAAAACGCTCTCCATCCTCGACTTGGCTCTGAATGGAGGACCGGCAAGCACCCTCATCATCGGCATTCTTTTTGTCCTTTTGGCTATTGCGTTGTTTATTTACTTCGAAAGAGTTTTTGCTATCAAGGCTGCCAGCAGAATAGACAAAAATTTCATGCAACAAATCAAAGACCAAGTGGCAGCAGGCAAACTCGATGCAGCCAAAATGTTGTGTGCGAAAACCGATTCGCCCATTGCGCGGCTGACTGAAAAAGGCATTTCCCGCATTGGGAAACCATTGGAGGACATCAACAAAGCCATTGAAAATGCAGGGACATTGGAAGTTTATAAATTGGAGAAAAACGTGAGCGTGTTAGCAACCGTAGCCGGTGTGGCTCCCATGATAGGCTTTCTCGGAACGGTTATCGGGATGATAATCGCTTTTCATGAACTTGCCTCGAGTGGCGGCCAGGCTGAGATGGGCTCTCTGGCAGGTGGTATCTACACCGCAATGACCACTACCGTCGCCGGGCTTGTGGTAGGGATTATCGCCTACATCGGATACAACCACTTGGTAGTGAAAACCGACAAATTGGTGCATCAAATGGAAGCCAATGCCGTTGATTTCTTGGATTTGTTGGACGAACCGGTTTAGAGCCAGAGCAATATACTATAAAATACCTCCTGCATGCAAGAAGGGAAACCAGAGGATAGCAACAAGAAAACATAAACAATGAAACTCAAAGGCAGAAACAAAGTGAGCCCAGAATTCAGCATGTCGTCGATGACTGACATCGTTTTTTTATTGCTCATCTTCTTCATGTTGACCTCCAATGCGCCAAACGCACTCGATTTGTTATTGCCCAAAGCCAAGGGTAAATCGACCAGCACCCAAAATGTATCGGTCAGCATCAATAAGAAATTGGAGTTTTTCGTTGACCAGGCTTTGGTAGATCAAACCTCGATAGAAAGCACCTTGCAAGCCAAACTACAAAACAAAGAAAACCCAACCATCATCCTGCGCGTGGAAGAAAGCGTTCCGATAGAGAAAGCGGTTAGCGTGATGGAAATTGCCAACCGAAACCGATATAAAATTATCTTGGCTGTCAGGCCCAATTAGTATGTCTATCTTCGAAACAACCCATCAACGAAAATCATTTGCCCTGACCACGGTTACCTTGACACTGTTAGTCTTACTGATGTATATTGCCGGGATGACTTATCTCGTCCCACCGCCGGAAAATGGGATTACCGTCAACTTCGGTTATGTAGATGCAGCATCGGGAGACATTCAAACTTCACAACCCAAACCAACGGTTCCCAATCCTCAGACTGCCCCGCCAAAAACCAATCCCGAAACGGAAAAAGTAATTGAAACAGCCCAAGAAAAGGTTTTGACCCAAGAGGTGGACGAGTCGGTAGTTGTTCCGGATAAAGAAGTTAAAAAAAAGGTGGAAACGCCCAAGGTGGTTGAGAAAAAAGCAGTCGAACAACCCAAAAAAGAAGTTCCCAAACCAACCGTTTCCCAATCGACCACTGATGCACTCAGCAATATGCTCAAAGGCGGCAGCACTTCTGGCGACAACAACAGCTACAGCGATGGCGACAAAACCGGCGCCGGCGACCAAGGCAACCCAAATGGCAGTAAAGATGCCAAAAGTTATTACGGAAACAGTGCAACCGGCACAGGCGGGGATTACCAATTAGGCGACCGCGGCGCACTCACAAAACCCAAACCCAAATATCTCTGCAACGAAGAAGGCACGGTAGTCGTCCGCGTGGATGTGGACAGGGAAGGAAATGTTGCCTATGCCCAATCCGGGGCAAGAGGTACAACCAACAATGCTGCTTGTTTGCTCGAACAGGCTAAAATAGCTGCCTTGGCAACCAAATGGCAGGCAAAAGCAGATGCGCCTAAACTTCAATCCGGATTCATTATTTACAGTTTCAGCTTGGTGAATTAATCTATTTTTGATTTCTTTGATTCAAAATAGATATCTTTGTTTTATCGAATCTCTAAACATCTACGATGAGAAAAATTTACGCCGGCTTACTTTTCCTTTTTCTCTTTCAATTTGGTTTCGGGCAGGACAACCTCCGGACTATGTTTTATAATATTTTTCGTTACCCCACTTCAACACCCGCGAACCGTGAATTTATTTTAAAAAATATTTTCAACAGTTACAAGCCCGATCTTTTTATGGTGGCTGAACTTCAAAATGAAACAGGGGCAAATTTGATACTAAACACCGCACTTCAAACCATAGACAACAACTACGCCCGAAGTACTTTTGTCCATAACACATCTAATCCGACCGATACACTTCAGCAAATGGTCTTCTTCAATACCCAAAAACTCGTGCTGTATGATGAAGAAGTCCTCCAAACAACCATCAGAGATATTAACCATATCACATTCCAGCTCAAAACGCCCGATATTGCCACCAATCCAACCTTTTTGGAAGTGTATGTGACACACCTCAAATCGAGCACAGGCCCCGCAAACCGCCAACTTCGTCTGGATATGGTCAATGTATTCCTCAATTCGTTAAACAGCCTTCCGGCCAATCGCTATGTACTTTTTGCGGGCGATTTCAATATACAAAATTCAACAGAAGATTCGTATGTAGCAATCATAAATCCCGCCAATCCTATTGTAATGGTAGATCCAATCAATCGCCCCGGACGATGGACGAAAGACATCACTTTTCAGGATATTCACACCCAAGCAACCCGGACTTCAGCTGTCGGATTCGGTATTGGCGGGGCAACCGGCGGTATAGATGACCGATTTGACTTTATCATGATGTCTGAAAATTTTCGCACCAGCACTGATTTTTTTTATATACCCAATACTTATAAGGCCTTTGGAAACAATGGCAATTGTTTTGACAAACGCATTGACGATGCCAGTTGTACCGGGGATTTTAGCCTAAGTTTACGCCAAAACCTACACAACATGAGCGACCACACGCCCGTTGTGATGGATTTGGAAATCAGCCAAACTTTACTTTCAACAGTCGATTTTGACAAACAAGTTTTGATACAGTTTGCTTCTTCCAACTTGGTTTCGGACGAATTGAAACTCCATATCGATTTGAAACAAATTTACTCCTCAACTGAGTTGCTAATTTTCAACACCTTAGGCCAACAAATCGGAAGAGTGCGAATCGGAA
Source organism: Flavobacteriales bacterium CG_4_9_14_3_um_filter_40_17 (assembly GCA_002790195.1). GTDB lineage: Bacteria > Bacteroidota > Bacteroidia > Flavobacteriales > Flavobacteriaceae > UM-FILTER-40-17. Next base: position 7,782 of record PFUR01000054.1, on the reverse strand, counting down.
ATCAGAATGAAGTCACCCTGCATACCCAAAACCTTGCATCGGGAATTTATTTTATTAAGTTGAATACCCATCCGCAAGAAATTTTGAAATTCATCCGAAAGTAAGATTATTCTGAATCCTTTCTCCTACTTTTGCAGCAGTTTCTTCAACCGATGAATTACAAAAAAACCCTTGATTGGATGTATGCCTGCCTGCCGATGTATCAAAAAATCGGGCAATCTGCCTATCGAGCCAATCTTGACAATACGTTGCTTTTGGACACGCATCTCAATCATCCGCATTTATCTTTTAAAACTATTCACGTGGCGGGAACCAATGGCAAAGGCTCCACGAGCAACCTACTGGCATCGGTTTTGCAAGAAGCAGGACTCAAAGTCGGGCTTTACACCTCGCCGCATCTCAAAGATTTCAGAGAGAGAATCCGGGTGAATGGACGGATGGTTTCTAAAAGGTTTGTCACCAGTTTCATAGCCCGACATCAGTCTTTTTTTGAAACACATTCTTGTTCGTTTTTTGAAATGAACGTTGGGATGGCCTTTGCATATTTCAAAGAAAAAAAAATAGATATCGCCGTGATTGAGGTCGGTATGGGCGGCCGTTTGGACAGCACTAACATCCTCAAGCCCTTGGTCTCGGTTATCACCAACATTGGATTTGATCACATGCAATTTTTGGGTGATACTTTGGAAAAGATTGCCACAGAAAAAGCGGGCATCATCAAACCGAATATCCCTGTTGTAATCGGAGAATATCAACCCGAAACTTTTCCGGTTTTCGCGAAAACAGCTCAGTTAAAAAATGCGGAGTTGTATCTCGCTTCGCAGAATATTTCACAAACATATCCTGCTGAATTGAAGGGTGATTATCAAGTCCACAACATCAAAACTTGTTTGCAAACCATCGAGATTTTGAACAAAATTTATCGGTTCGGCATCACAGAAAATCAAATCAAGAAGGGGTTGCTTAACGTTTCCTCAAACACCGGGTTTTTGGGACGCTGGCAAGTGTTGGGAAACTCGCCAAAAATCATCGCAGACACCGCGCACAACGCCGAAGGCCTGACTTATGTGGTCAATCAACTCGCCAAAGAAACATACCAAAAACTTCATCTTGTTTTGGGTTTTGTACAAGACAAGGATTTAGAAAAAATCATCCCGCTGTTTCCGGAAAAAGCGATTTATTATTTCTGTAAACCCAATTTAGAAAGAGGTTTAGACGCTTCTGAAACCCAAAAAACTTTTGAAAAATTTGGATTAATCGGACTTGCCTATTCAAGTGTGGGTGAAGCATTCGATGCTGCCAAAAAAACCGCCACCACAGCAGACCTCATCTTTGTGGGAGGAAGTACGTTTGTGGTGGCGGAGGCTTTGTAGATTTGGTTGGTTATTCAGGGTTTTCTACGCGCCTTTTTAATTCTTCAATCGGCATGGTCTGCATCCTTCCGATGGGTTTACCGTCTCTGTACGATATTACCCGAAGTTTATCCGCATCTATTGGGACAACCAAGGGTTCGGTATATTTCGGATAGTATTCGTCCGGAAAGGAATTATCGAAAGTATAAAACAAATCCAAACCTTCTACTTCCGATTCTAAAATAACGACCAATCGATCTTGCGAATTTTTCCGCACCTTAAAGATTGGGTCATATACACTCGGCGCGTACTTGGTCTGCGCGGCATCCAATCGTTTAAAATGTTGCTCAGTCCGTCTGAAGAAGTCTTTCCAATTTTTCTTTTCTTTTGGCGACCAAACCGATTCGGCTATGGCAAAACCACGCGGCCAGGTCATGTATTCCGCTTGGCGGATGTTGTATATCTGTTCTGACCAAAGGTTGGCTTGCCCGCCTTTGATGTATTTCGAATCAACACCTTCCGGAACGGGTTCGAACTGATAGGCTTTGCTCAACCGCAGTGTAGCATATACCCGAGGTTCGGTGATGGCATCGGCTTGCATATAATCTATATAAGCGAAGGTAGTCGGGCTCATCACCACTTCGTGACCTTCTTTTGCCGCTTCGATACCGCCTTTCATGCCTCTCCAACTCATTACTGCGGCCGATTTGGGTACGCCACCTTCCAACACTTCGTCCCACCCGATAAAGGTTTTGCCCTTGGAAACCACGATTTTTTCAACCCGAGCCGTAAAATACCCTTGTGCTTGCGCAATTTTTGTATAACCTTCGCGCTTCATCAAAGCTTTTACGACATCACTTTTTTTCCAAAAATTCATCGGTGCTTCATCTCCGCCCAAATGAATGTATTTAAACGGGAACAAAGCAGCAACTTCCGTGATTACTTTGTCCATAAATTCATAGACTTTTTCGTTGGCCGGACAAAGAGTATTGTCAACCATGGCCAAGGGTGGATGTCCGTGCGACCAATCCATTATTTGCTCCCCCGAACGCACTTGATAGGTATTGGCTTCCGCCGTGCAAGACAAGTCGGGATAAGCCACAATAGCGGCCAAACTATGGCCGGGAACATCAATCTCAGGTAGTATATTGACAAAGCGTTCGCGCGCGTATTGAACCAATTCTCTGATGTCATCTTGGGTATAGAATCCGCCGTAATCTCTCGGTTCGTCTTTGGTCGGAGGGATAAAATTGCCAAAAGTACCCACGCGTTTTACATTCCACGCACCTACTTCCGTGAGTCGGGGTAGGCTTTTGATTTCGATGCGCCAGCCTTCATCATCCGTCAGGTGGAAATGAAACAAGTTGTATTTGTATTTCACCATCGCGTCGATGTACTGTTTGACCTCATCTTTCGTAAAAAAGTGCCTCGATACATCGAGCATCAAACCTCTCCATCCCAATCGCGGATAGTCGGTAATTTCTACATTGGGTACAGTCCAAGCGATGTTATTGACCAAGTTCGGGCTTTCAATTTCTTTGGGCAACAGTTGGAGCAGGCTTTGTACACCATAAAACAATCCGGCGGGCTTATTCGCTTTGATTAACACTTGTTTGGAGTTGACAATCAGCTCGTAACCCTCGTCTCCTATGGCCGTGTTGACCGATTTATTAAGAACAAACTTGATGCTCGCGTTTGCAGCGTTTTGCGATGTTTTGACTTCAAATCCGGTCGAAGTGTTTAATTTGTTGGTAAGATAAGAAACCACATATTGACTGTCCCCGGAAGCATCCGCTTCGATAACAACTTGTTTTGGGAGAATAAATTGCCCTGCTTTTGTAGTCACCGAAACCGGTTTGGGGATGATGGCAATCCCATTATTTTCTTGTGCAAAAGATGATATGCATAGAAAACTGATGAGTAGTGTGAGGAAGTTTTTCATAAAAGTTTGTTCATATATTATTGCAATAAAAGTATTTAAACAAAAGCTAATACGTAAAAAAATTCTACCAAAGACATCAAATCCCCGACAGACAACCACAAAAGTGAAATTCTCAGTTTAGTAAAAGAAAAAACCGCAATCTTCAGTCAATGAAAATTGCGGAGTTGTTGAAATTTTTTGTCAAACCGCTCTGTGAACTTTGTACCTCTGTGGTGAAAATTAATGAACCACAAAGGCACAGAGAACACAAAGAAAAAAACTACTTCAAATTCAAAAAGTCAACTGCTACTTGCGACATTGCTTTCACGCCTAAGAGCATGGCACTTTCGTCAATATAGAAATCGGGAGTATGATGAGACGGCGCTTCCGATTCTTTGACATTGAGCGGTGTACCGCCCAAAAAGAAAAAGAAGCCCGGGATTTGTTCTTGGTAAAATGAAAAATCTTCGGCTCCGGTGATAGCTTTGACCAATTTGACATTGTCAGTGCCCGCAACTTTTTGTAGGGAAGGCAACATTTTGGCTGTCAAATCCGGGTCGTTGTAGGTTATCGGTGTCCCTTTGGCAATATCGATGTTGGCAACAGCGCCAAAAGCAGCAGCGATGGCCGGCACCATTTCTTTCATTCTTCGGTTAATTTTTTTCTGCATGTCGTAATCCAAAGTGCGGATAGTCCCAATCATCTGTGCAGATTCGGGAATGATGTTGTTGCGGATGCCGGAGTGGATTGCTCCTACGGTAATGACAGCCGCTTCATTGGTCAATTCAGACTCGCGGCTGATGATGGTTTGCAGGCCGTTGATGATTTCTGCCGAAGCCACAATCGGGTCAATGCCTTTCCAAGGTGTTGAGCCATGTGATTGTTTGCCTTTCACATCGATGGTATATTTTTGAGAAGCTGCCAATGCGCCACCCGGTTTGTAATTAATTTTGCCGACATGCGTGCCTGAACTGATGTGCAATCCAAAAATAGCATCTACCTTGTAGGTTTTTAAAACGCCTTCTTTCACGATAAGTTCCGCACCGCCTTCCTCGTCCCCGGGTGCGCCTTCTTCGGCGGGTTGGAAGATAAAGACAACAGTACCGCTCAGGTCGCTCTTTATTTTTGACAATACTTCTGCGACACCCATCAACATGGCCACGTGGGTATCGTGCCCACAAGCGTGCATCACGCCGGTGGTTTGGCCATTGAAAACTGCCGTCACCTCCGATTTGAAGGGCAAATCAACGCGTTCGGTCACGGGCAGTGCGTCCATATCTGCGCGAAGCGCCACTACTTTCCCGGGTTTACCACCTTTCAACACGCCGACAACACCGGTTTTGGCAACACCGGTATGTACTTCGATACCAAGGCTTTCGAGGTGCTTGACAATTTTTTCACCGGTTTTGAATTCGCGGTTAGACAATTCCGGGTTTTGATGAATATCGCGCCGCCATTCGATGACTTTTGATTCCACGGTTTTGGACAAATCGCTGATTTTTTTGTCGAGTTTTTGACCGAAACTAAGCGCCGATATCATCAGCAGGCATACTACAATTGGTTTTTTCATGGTTTAAAGATTTTTTAAAATTCGATGAGTTGATATCCCTGGTTTTGAAGTTGAACAAGTGCGGTCAGCGCGGATAAAGCTACTTGAACATGCGCATTTCTGTTTTGGTCTGTGATGTCGCGCGCACCGGCTGTTTGTCCGCAGAGTATGAGCTGTACACCCGCCTGATTGAGTTGTTCGATGAGCAAAGTGTTGGGGTTGTCCATACCGTGTTTTGCTTGGTAAGCTTCATCTGTCAGGATGGCATCGGAAGCGCCGCCGTGGACTACCAAAGCCACATGCAAGTCTTTGAGCGTCACGCCTGCCCAGGTATGCATGTTCAGATAACGAGCCGCCGTGTTGAGCAAAGGATGAATTTCATTCGGTTTGGGCGAAGCTTCCTGCACATCGATGACGGCATCAAAATTTTGGGTGTAATCGGTTTTGAAACCCGGATTTTCAACGGGATAAAATTTCCCGAAATCTTTGACCACCGTTCCGGCAACCGGTTTGTTTTGTCCCTCTGCTGACTGAAAGGCGAGGCATAAAATGCCTAAGGTTAAAAATAATTTTCTCATGAGTTAAGTTTGTGTGTCTATAAAAGTATGAATTTGATTTTAAAAAATCTATTTTGGAAAAATTTATTACCAAACAGGGTTTGCCTAGAAACAAGTTCAGGGCATTCTTCCGATGGCTTTCGGAATGTTTTCCGTGCCATAAAAAGCGAGTAACCGCCCACCGAGGCCTGCCGGCTACGGCATAACGGATGACCTAACTTATACGTATGATACAGGCAACAAACTCACCAAAGTAGAAGACATTGCCAGCCTTGAAGGTTTTAAAAATGGAGCAAACAC
>PFUR01000054.1:0-2075 GCA_002790195.1 Flavobacteriales bacterium CG_4_9_14_3_um_filter_40_17 | reverse complement strand
AGGTTTTAAAAATGGAGCAAACACTCCCACAGAATACACCTACGACCAAAATGGCAACATGCTCTCCGATGCGAATAAAGGAATTACAAACATCGTTTACAACCACTTAAATTTACCCACCACCGTAACTTTTTCCGGGACAAATAAAAAAATTGATTATTTTTACGATGCCGTTGGCACAAAACTGAAAAAAGTTGTAACCGATGCAAGTTCTTTGATAACCACGGAATACGCGGGTAATTACGTTTACGAAGGTGGTGTTTTGCAGTTTTTTAGTACAAGCGAAGGCTATGTAGAGCCAAAAGGGCTTGGTTGGGAGTATGTATTTCAGTACAAGGACCACTTAGGAAACATACGACTTTCCTACTCGGATGCAGATTTAAATGGCAGTATCAACCCTTCGACCGAAATAATCGAGGAGAAAAATTACTATCCCTTCGGATTATTGCAAAAAGGCTACAACAATGTAGTTTCCTCAAACGCCAATTCCACCGCAGAGAAGTTTAAGTTCAATGGAAAAGAATTAGAAGACGAACTGGGCAAAGATACTTATGCTTATGGATGGAGGGATTACGACCCGGTAATTGGGCGTTTCAACAAAATCGATAGATTCGCCGAGAAATACTACAATCTGTCAACTTACAGTTATGCAGGGAATAATCCTATTTATTTCATAGATGTACAAGGGGATACTATCGCCAAAGGGTCGAGCACTAGAAAAGCCAATAGAAACGAGAGAAAGGAAAATAGAAGGGCCAACAAATTAGACAAAAAAGCTGACCGCCTCGAATCTAAAGGTATCGATTCAGGGGACTTGAGAGAAAGAGCTAAAGAGCTTAGAAAATCTGTGCAGGATATAAGAGATATGAGGGCAAGTACCAAAGTTTTTAAATTTGCTTCAGTTAGTAAAAATGGCGGAAAACCTGAAACAAAACAAACAGGGGACAATGAGATTACCCTGTTTGTAGAGGGTAATATCAGTAATCAAATACACGAATCGCGTCATGGTGGGCAGATTGCCAGGGGAGAATTTGATGTGGCAACAGGTAAGGGGTTTGGAATTTCAAAGGAAGTGGATGCATATAGAGCTCAATTCTCATTTAACGGGAGATTAGACTTTGTGACTCATGATTTTCAACAAACCGATGTACTATCTCAAGCATTCCTAAAGTTAGGAAAAGAACCTCCTCCCTCAAGAAGAAGTATTTTGTCGATAAATCAGATAACAATAGACGCAATATTAAGCATGGGGGAATTAGCCACTGATGCTAATCTTGGGACTTTCATTATCCCCATCTATTCAAATTCTTTAAATTTAAATAACTAAAATGAGAAAGTGGATTATTGTTATAGTATCTCTACTGTTTTTAGTTTCCTGCAAATCGATATTGACTGGAGACGAATTTCGATTTGTAAATGATGAAAAATTTATTTCAGTAGTTTTTCTGAATGATTCAATTGCTGAAATACGACAAGAATTCTATTGCGATAAAGTGCCTGAAAATTTAAGGAAATCTAAAATCTTGACTTTTTACAGTTTTGAAAAAATTAAACCAACAAAAGTTGTCGATTTACAAAAAGATAAATATGGTGGAGGTACTGGGAAAAACCTTAAGTATATGAACATTAAATTTAATGTTTTAATCATGAATAACATTGATTGCGAAAATAATAACTGTGATAATATTGAACCATATACTGTGATTCCAGATTACATAGAAAATTGTATTGATAAATCTGAAGTTGATACTCGCATTCTACAAAAAATGAAATTTGTAAGAATTCACAACATGGTTAATGATACTCTCTTTAAATACAAGAACTATCTCATTTTTAACAGTCTCCGGTTAGATAGAGTGAAAGTGAAACCTCGATAGTTCGAATATAGAATCCGTACCTATGACCTGCAACACCGACAGCAGTTTAAAAGCCTACAACTATACGTATGATGCGCTTAACCGAATAAAAACCGCCATCAACACCAACGCCAACTACAATTTGGATTTGGTGGATTATGACAAAAACGGCAACATCACCACGCTCAAGCGCAAAGGGCACACGAACACCGCAGCCAC
>PFUR01000030.1:2606-35346 GCA_002790195.1 Flavobacteriales bacterium CG_4_9_14_3_um_filter_40_17 | reverse complement strand
GAAGGAAATGTAAAGCGTGAATATCAGGAAAAAATCAAACGGTTTATGTGTTCCAGCCATTTTTCGGATTACAGCAGTTTAGGATAATACACTTTGCGGCTGGCATTAAAAAACGGCAACATTTACCTCGTGGAAAACGAACATCCGAACCGCTTGATACTTTTGGGGTGAAATGCTCTTCAAATCTAAAAAAGGCTATCAACCGGAATATCTTCCGCTTTGGAATAAAGTTAGCAAAACGCCCTTAATTGGATATGTAAATAGAGTGGTTTATTTTCTTTTTTTTATACACGAGAACACCGCACCCAATGTTAAAATAACCATGGCGAGGCTACTGAACAAAGCAATCTTCCCTCCCGTTTCGACCACCTGCGGCTCAAATTTAAATTCGATAATATTTTTCCCGGCGGGTATTTTCAGCGCGCGCAATACATAGTCTGCTCTGAAATAGGGAACTTTTTGCCCGTTCAAATAGGCGTTCCAGCCTTTGGGATAGTACATTTCAGAAAACACAGCCACACGAGGCTTTTGTGTTTCCGAAACATAGACCAAATGATTGGGTTGGTAAGTTTTTAGGTTGATTTGCGCTGTTGAATCTTGTGGGAAAACAGTTTGATCTATCAGGTTTTTAAAATCTTGGTGAATCAAAGCGGTTCTTTTGGTGTCTATATTACCGAGATTCAGCAATTCCTCATTTTGAGAAGCCACAAACTGTATGCTGTCTATCAACCAAACCGGGCTGTTTGCATCGGGATTGATTCCGGCTACAGCTATTCCGTCTTCGCCCTCTTGAATGATGTATTTGGTATTGAGCAGGTTGAGAATTTCAATCTTGTTTTTGCTGATATAAAAATCGAATAAATCTTGAATTTTAGCAGGTTTGGCCGCGTGATAACCGCCGATAGAATTAAAAAAGAACGAAGCACGCGCACTGTTAAAAGGGCTTGCGGACAAATCGAGCACCCGAAAATGGCTTTTGTCGGATAATATGTGTAAATCGGCTTTGGTCGGTGCAAAAGGCCTTTCATAAATTTTGGAGTCAACAAAACTTTCTTTGTTGACATATCTTTTGGCTACACCGCCCAAATCAATCAAAGTGAGTACGACCAATGCAATTACCAACGTATTGGATTTTATTTTTTCAAACATAAACAACCACATCGAAGCTGCTGCAAGCGCGACAAACACCAAACTCCTAAAAGTGTCTGAAAGCAACATGGATGCCCGGTCGTCGCGAAGTGCTTCCACAAAATCCTGACCGTAATTCTGCATGTAATAACCATCATTGGCTCCCACAAAATCAAAAAGGGCATCTTTGAAAAAGATAAATATTAAAGCCAGTCCCGTCGGAATGCTAAACGCATAAGCCAAAGCTTTTTTCTTTTCAACCAATGATTGTTCTCCTTTTATAAATTGATGCAGTCCTAAAATTCCCAAAATAGGCACACACAATTCCAACAAAACCTGAATGGAAGAAACTGCCCTGAATTTGTCGTACATCGGCATATAATCTATAAAAAAATCGGTCAGTATCGAAAAATTTTTACCCCACGAAAGCAGCAGAGAAAGCAGTATTCCCGCAAGCAGCCAATACTTGGTTTTCCCTTTTATTAGCATGATACCGAGCACCATGAGAAATATCAGTATCGCTCCCAAATAAGCCGGTGCTGCTACGATGGGCTGTGATCCCCAATAGGTTGGTAAGTTTTCTGCAAAGGACAAAGCCTGACCGGCAGGAACACCATTTTTTCTGAGAAAATCATAGGTTTTAGAGTCGACTCCCAATTTTTCGGAATTGCTTCCGCCATAAAGTCTCGGCACAAACAGGTCAAGTGTTTCCATCAGTCCGTAGCTGTACTCGGTGATGTAACTTTTGTCTAAACCGGAAATGGATTCTTTGGGCGTGCCATCCGGATTGATGGTTATTTCGCTTTTTCCACGGGTGCTGAATTCAGCATATTCACGCGTTGCCATTAGGTTGGTTGCATTCAGTGCGACGGCAAAAATCAACGCGGCAAAAAGTCCAGCTGATGAAATGAAAAACGATTTGAGTGATTTATTTTTGAAAGCATTTAACAGATAAACAACCCAAATAATCAAAATCAAAAAACCGAGGTAGTAGGTCATTTGAAAGTGATTGGCGTTAAGTTCGAGTGCCAACGCGGTGGATGTCAGTATGAAAGACAACAGTTTAGGTTTTCGAAGACAGTAAAAAATTCCTGCCAAAACCAAAGGCATATAACCGATGGCATGGGCTTTGGCGTTATGCCCCACTCCGAGTATGATAATCAAATAGGTTGAAAACCCAAAACCTATTGCTCCCAAAAAGGCTAATTTCCAATCTACCTGAAGTACAAGCAAAAGCATGTATAAACCGATAAAATACAGAAACAAATAATCTGCCGGACGCGGTAAAAAACGAAGTAATAGATCCAATTGCTTGATGTAGTTGTGCGGGTATTTTGCACCCAACTGATAGGTCGGCATCCCACCGAAAGCCGCATCTGTCCAATAGGTTTCTTCGCCGGTATCACTTCTAAAATCATTTTGAAGTTTAGACATTCCGGTATATTGTACAATGTCGCTTTGATAGATTTTTTTGCCCTGCAAAACGGGGTAGAAAAAAAGGAGGGAAATCACCACAAAAAGCATTGAAACGAACAAGTGATTTTTGATAATTGGAAAAACATTCTTCATAAGCAATTGAGATGAAATACTTTAGATAAACTATTCAACTTCTTCGTAATCAATATATTCCCCCAGATTGTCTTTCTTTTTTTCCTTTGGAGCAACGTCATTCTGTTCTGCTTGTTGTTGACTTTTAAATTGTTCCTTCAGGTTGTTTTCTACTTTTTTTGAAAGATAATTGACAATGTGCGGAGCAAAAATCCGCATCAAAAGTTTGATGGCGTAATAAACGATGAAAAAGATAAATAAAATCCGTATCAAACCGGTAAACGAGGCCTCTTGCATTGTCTTCAATTTTTTAAAGCTACAAAAATACAATTCTAATTTATAAAAAATGGGGCAAGACCAAAAAGAATTGAGGAAAAAGGATTAAACAAATTTGAATAAAATTAAACAAAATCTTACTTCCAATTCTTGGTTTGCTTAAGCCTTGTAAGGTGTGCCAAATGGTGGTTGCAATGCCAAGCATAAATCGTAATTGTCTCCTCCAGGCTAAATTCTTTAGCGTGTTCGGGATGGATAAAAGTTTTTGCCAGCTGCTCTTCTGTGAGGTTTTTCAGCAACACAACCCAACGTTCATGCAAGCCTTCAACCAGCTTAAGTGCAGGTTCTATCGGGATGTTTTTGCTGTCCGGAAGTTCGGCCCATCGATCTTCAAAATAGGGTTTGATGATGGGTTTTTCCTCCGTCAATGCTAGTTTAAACCTGATTAGACTATTCATGTGGCTGTCTGCACAGTGGTTAACCAGTTGCCTGATTGTCCATCCGGCCGGCCGATACGGGGTGTCTAACTGTACATCTGATAAAGACTGAACTTCTTTTCTTATTTTTTTTGGAAAATCTTCAATATCCTGTATACTTTTTTTCAAAATATCAGCTGTGAATGCAGTTGGCCTGTCATAACGTCCGATTGGGTATTTAAGTTCTTCTGTTGTCATTTTTAATTCATTTTTTAAAAGTCAAACTTCAAGCCAAACGAAAAGCGCAAACCATCATCAGACCCGAAAAGGCCGATGGTGGCAGCAAACAAATCGGCACCGTTGAACCACAAACCACCACCGTAGCTGTCGTGCCAAACATCTGAAGAGTCGTTTTTTACCCAAACTCTTCCCAAGTCGTACCCTCCGTAAATTCCCAATTGCAACGGAACGAAAAAGTTAATTCGAACTTGGTCAAAACTATAGCGGAGATCACCTCCTAAAACCAAGGAATTTTTCCCCGTAAATCGTTGGAACCGATAACCTCGAAGGCCTTCTTCCCCACCCAGATTGGCTGCCTGATAAAATTCAAAACCATCGTTGAAATTAAATTGGCTTTTGGCAAATGTTTTCAAAACCAAATTCCGATTAGGCGACAGGCTGTTGTAAAATTCTAGTTGCGGCTTGACAAACGTAAAATGCCGATCCGAATCTTCCGTATTAATCCTGAATCCGGTTGACAAGTCGAAACGCATACCGCGTGTCGGGCTTACCGGATTGTCGTAGTTGGCAAAATTAATCCTTGCGTCTGCTCCCGCAAAGGTTTTCCTTTCGAAAAATTCGGAAATTGCCCCACCAAATTGCTTGATAAATCGACTGTTGGTTTCTTCCACCTCAAAAGACTCAACCAAGGTTTTGAAATCGATATTCAAACCGGAAATGTAATTTCTTCTCAAGCCAATGTCTGCCTTCAGAACGCTCATTTTAACACGGTTGAAATCTGAACCTAACACGTCATCACGATTGGGTGTTTCGTTTCCAAAACCAAAAAAGTTTTGCGAAAAATTGTCGGAGGTTGCGGCAGCTCCCACAACAAAGTTCCATTTCCCGAAAAAGTTTGCAAAAGTGCCTTCATAATCCGCCACGAAACCTTGGGTTGCAAAAAAGGCTTTAGCACTGATTTTATGTTGTTGTGTAAAAGGATTTCTTACAAAACCTTTTACCGTGTAAACATCTGTCACGCCGATGGCAATACCATCATCCGGATTGAAAGAGATGGAGGGGAGAATTGCGTTGCTACTGAGTATGTTTTTCTTATAATCGAAAGTGTTGTTCCCATAAAAATCTTTTAAAACCACTATAGCACCTCCTTTTTTTTCAACATCTGTTTTTTTTGATTTGTAATCGTAAACTGTCACCTTTCGGCCGTTTTCTAAGCTGTAAGTATCGTTATTTTGTCCGCCTACCAGTCTTATCTTTATGTTTTTAGAAGACTTTCCTGTGACGTTAAAAAGATCTTTATCATCCAATCCGTACAGCCAGATTTCTTTGGTTTGTTGTTTTGAAAACGTCTTGTCTGCTATTAAATCTGCCCGTTCACCGCCTTTGTTTCGATAGGCACGAACCCGTGTATCGCCATTGTCCAATCTTTCTACGTCAAAAATATCGTCTTTATCGGTTGCCGTGATGATGCCTAAATGTGATAAATAGTTGTAATATCTTCGCGCGATATCCGGCAGGTTTACCCTGCGGCCTTTGAGTTTCCGGATAATTTCATCGGTTTCTGAATCTTGTATTTCACTCGGCAATTTAGAAAACGCCGTTTGTATGGAAGCATCTGTTACGCTTTGTTGAATTTGATTGGCCTCGGCAATCCAGTCTTCGAGTGTGCTGTTTTTGAGTAAGGTGCGATCGAGTGTGATGCCGGCGTTGTTCATCCATTTCAGGTTTTTCAAGCGTTCATCATACACCTGAAACTGATTGGAAGCGCCAACCATTTTCCGAAGCGCGTTAAACAGGTTGCCGTCAAAATTGGAAAAGGCCTGGTCGCGGTCTCTCGGAACAGGTATGAATATCCGGTCTCCATTCGCCTGCTTGCTTTCTGCCCAACGCCATTGGTCGCTATGCCGGTCCCAATCGCCAATGAGCATATCGAACAATCGTGCTCTGATAAAAGCTTTTTCATCTACTTTGTATTTTTCGTCTTTTTGCAACCGCTCAAACAAGTCGGCCGTACTTTCGATATCATCCGCACCATCAAAAGCTTCGCCGGATTTATCTTCTTTAATTTTCTTTTCAATCAAATAAAGTTCATCCCCGAAAGCATCATTGAAATCGCCCAAACCGGCTTGTTTGGGAACGTAAAAAAGCATCGGATCTGTGTGCAAAACACCGGCTGCTTCTGCCAAATCGGTTACGGCCAAAGCCACGTAAGGATGCGAAGCGGTGTAAAAATCGAGCACGAGCCGTTCGGCTGGTGTGTTTTTAAATTCTTCGATGACATATTTATCTTTAAATGCAACTGTTTGAAAGAGTTGAACCGCACTTTTTTTGAGGGCACGCATGGTGTATTCGTCACCGTTTTTTGCAGTCAATTTGAGCGAGCGTGTTTGATGCCCTCCACCCTGCCGGATGGGTTTTAATCCGCCAAAAAGCGTGTCTAACAAAGCTACTTTTGCCGTGATTTCTTGCCCGTATAAATCTCGGTAGTGATTGCCCCAAACGGATTTGAAAAAAGCTGATTTTCGGGTTTCTTCTTTCGTGTAAACCGATGTTTTAATTGTCTTTGGAAAATCTTCTTTATTTTTAAACACCTTTGCTTGATAAGCTGGAAAAATTTGCGATTGGAAAATAGGCTTTTCGGTTTCATTAAACGCATAAAAACGTATGTCGGTTTGTCCGTTTTTAAACACGTTCATCACGGCAAAACCTTGATCCCCCGAAGCAAATATACCGTTATTGCCCATCGCAACGGCTGATTTTTTTGAACCAGAACCGGATACGATTTGTGGCAAACCCTTGTCATTGATCAATTGAAGGTTATGGTCGTGTCCTGAAACCAAGATAATTTTATCAGCTCTCCGAGCAATGATTTCCAGCCGATTCATCAAGTTTTGATAGGGACGGCTCTGACGGTCTTGAACAAAAATCCCACCTGTTCCGCGTACTTGGTTGGCCAAAGAACCCAAAACCGGAAGTGGTATTTTTGAACCGGCCGGAAACAGATGGCTTTTCGCATCAAAAAAACTGCCATGCGAGCCATTGGTAAACATCGGATGGTGCATGGCTAAAATCATCGTTTTTCCTTGGTTGTCATTGATTTCGTCTTCGACTGCCATGAAAAAATCTTCTCGGGTTGTTATTTGGCCGCATTGGGTATTGATGTCCGGATGTCGATCCCAATCTTCTAAATACCATTGTGTATCCAAGATAATCAACTGTATATTGCCACTCACCGAAACGCTTGCAATCGGGCAGCCGTTTTTGGGTAAAAAAGTGTTTTTAGAACCTAACTGATTTTTTATATAATCGGCTTCCCGGTCAAGGCCTTCCACCCCCCCGTTGTACCAATCGTGGTTGCCGGGAATGAAAATAGTTTTTCCTTTGAAGGATTTAGCCAAAACGAGCTGCAAATTCATTCGTTGTTCAGCCTGTAGGCGCAAAGGATTGTCATTTTTGACCAATCCGGACGGATAAATGTTGTCCCCAAGAAAAATCAGATAATCGTCTTGATTGGCATTTCGCAGTGATTCATTCAGGCCCGACAACCTATTTATATCTTTCTCATCTAAATTTCCTGCATCGCCAATCAAGTAAAACGAATGTTTGTATGTTTCGTTTTTAAGTAGGCTTGGTGATTGGTGTTTTTTGTCAATTTTAGCTTGGTAAGTAGCACAAGATTGGAAAATAAACACCGCAAACAGAATTAAAAGAGAAGTTTTAAAGGTAAAATTATTCATATATTTACATTTTGAAATGTCAAACAAAAATAAGGATTTATGGTGCAGTTAATGGAAAAAGCTTCTGCTTTTGTTTTGGATTTGTTAAAGAAAGAACTGCCGGATAATTTTATTTATCACAATTACACGCATACGAAGCGTGTGGTCAAAAGCTTGCAAGAAATTATAGACCACACCGAGTTGACTGATAAAGAAAAAGAAATATTATTGGTTTCTGCTTGGTTTCACGACACGGGCTATGTCAAAGGATGTGAGAATCACGAGCAATCGAGCGTGGAAATTGTCAAGGGGTTTTTGCTTGACAACCAATATCCCGCCGAAAAAATTGAATCTGTTTGCAAATGTATCCTCTCTACGCGTTTTGATGTTTGCCCGACCGACAAACTGGAAAAAATCATACGCGATGCAGATGCTTCTCATTTTGGCAAAGATTATTTTGAGGAAGCCAGTGAGTTTCTGCGGTTAGAATACAAATTGCAAACCCGCAAAAATTATTCAGAAAAGGAATGGCGGAAAATCAATATCAAACTTTTGACAGAAGGGCATGAGTTTTATACAGATTACGCACTCGAAAACTGGCAACCGCAAAAAGAGAAAAACCTGTTTGAGTTGATTGAAAAACAAAAAAAAAACAGCAACAAACAGGATACCGAGCGTATGAAAGCCCAGATAAAAGATGAGAGCCCTGAACGCGCCATTCAGTCGATGTTTCGGGTGACCATGCAAAACCATTTAAAGTTAAGCGACATTGCCGATACCAAGGCCAATATATTGCTTTCTGTCAATGCCATTATTATCTCGTTGATTTTATCTAATTTGATTTCAAAATTGGATGCTAATTCCAATAAACACCTGATTATACCAAGCTTGATTTTAACCATTTTCAGTGTAGTTTCTATTATTTTCGCGATACTTTCTACTAGGCCAAATATCACCTCAGGTGAGTTTACCAAAGAGGAAGTCCTCTCCAAGAAAGTAAATATTTTGTTTTTCGGAAATTTTTATAAAATGCCTTTTGATCAGTTTAATTGGGCTATCAAACAGACTATGCAAGACAAATCGCAGGTGTATGAAGCCCTGACCAAAGACCTCTATTTTTTGGGGGTTGTCTTGCATCAAAAATATAAACTGTTGCGGATAACCTACCATATTTTTATGGCTGGAATTATTGTTTCGGTCGCTGCTTTTATTGTTGCTTTTGCCTTTTATAAGAATTAAGCAGTCATTGTTTTAATTGACATTTAAAATTTATCACTTAAAATTATAATTTTTTCATGAAGACCATCATCAAAACCCACCTTGCCCCTGCTCCAATCGGGCCTTACAATCAAGCAATCCGCAAAGACCACTTACTTTTTGTGTCCGGTCAAATAGCGATTAATCCGGAAAGCAATACGCTTGTTTTGGAATCTATAGAAGCTGAAACCAAGCAAGTGATGGAGAATATTAAACATATATTAATCGTTGCCGAAACCAATTTTGATTGTGTCTTGAAAACGACCATTTTTCTAAAAGACATGAACGATTTTGTCAAAATAAATGAAATCTATGGATCTTATTTCAACGATAAAACCGCTCCGGCGCGCGAAACGGTTCAAGTCAGTGGATTGCCAAAAAATGTGAATGTAGAAATCTCGATGATTGCTTATTGCAACTAAACCATCTATCAAATCGCTTTGGCGGCTAAATCCACATGGTATTTTACCAATCCTTCGATGGGTCTTCTAAAAATATTTCCAATTTTAAGGTTATTTTCAGCCATAACTTCTTTCAGTTCATCCTGCATATAAAAGGCTATTGACCCGATGAAGTGAATGGGTACTTCATGGGCATTCGGGAACTGTTCGATCTGATTGCTGATAAAGAGTTGCATCCCTTTTCTTATGAGACCTTGGCTGTATTGATGATCTTTGTTTTGAATCAAAAATTTGGCAAAAGTAGCCAAGTAGGTATTGGGATTTGGCTCCTTATAAAGGTTACTTTTGATATAATCGGCAGTCAAATCGTAGGTATTGGCAAATTTATCGGCAATTTCTTTGGGGATTTTGTTGAAATAGTAATCTCTAATCAATTGACGGCCAAAGTAGTTGCCACTACAATCATCCATCAACATATAACCCAAAGAGATGATCCTTTGCTCTACATTTTCCCCATCAAAGTAGGTACAGTTTGAGCCGGTCCCCAATATGCAAACAATGCTTTTCTCCCCGGGTGTAGTGGTCGCGTAAATAGCCGCATAAGTGTCTTCTTTAACAACTATTTCTGCTTTGTCAAAATATTTTTGAAAAACTTCCTTTAGCATTTGCGGTGGTTTGGGTGTCCCGCATCCGGCACCATAAAAAAACACTTGGGTGACCTCGTGCCTATTTTGATAAAGTTCGTAATTATTAAGAATCCTTTCATTGATAATTTCGCTGGATAATACAGCAGGATTCAATCCCAAGGTTTGTGTTTGAAAAAGTTGTTTTCCTTCTTCATTTATGGCAATCCAATCGGTCTTGGTAGAGCCACTGTCAACAATAAGTATCATGTTTCGTTAGGTGGGTTATTTGAGTTGTGAATAAAAGAAAAAAGGCTTGTTGAATATGTTTCAACAAGCCTTATGAAATTATCTAGATAGAAGCTGCGTATTCGGCCAAATCAACAAGCTTGGAAGAATATCCAGCTTCATTGTCATACCAAGATACGATTTTAAAGAACTTGGAATTCAATTCGATACCGGCATCTGCATCAAAAATACTGGTTCTGGTATCAGATATAAAATCTTGAGAAACCACCAAGTCTTCTGTGTATCCTAAGATTCCTTTTAGTTCACCTTCGGAGGCAGCTTTGAATACTTTTTTAATTTCTTCATAGGAAGTTTCTTTAGCCACACGGACAGTTAAATCGACCACAGAAACATCCGCAGTAGGAACCCTGAATGCCATACCGGTCAATTTTCCCTTCAATTCGGGGATGACTTTGGTCACAGCAACAGCAGCGCCTGTGCTTGCCGGGATGATATTTAAAATAGCTGCTCTGCCTCCTCTGAAGTCTTTTCTCGAAGGCCCGTCAACGGTGAGTTGGGTAGCGGTAGTTGAGTGAACCGTGGTCATCAAAGCTTCTTCGATGCCAAAATTGTCATTCAAAACTTTGGCGACTGGAGCCAAGCAGTTGGTGGTACAAGATGCGTTTGAGATAACGGTGTCTGTTGGTTTCAATGTTTTTTGATTGACTCCCATGACAAACATCGGAGCATCTTTGGAAGGAGCAGAGATAACCACTTTTTTTGCGCCGGCTTTCAGGTGAGATTGTGCGCTTTCAATCGTGGTAAAGAGTCCGGTGCATTCTAAGATGACAGTAGCTCCAACCTCATTCCATTTGAGGTTTTCCGGATTTCGCTCTGCAGTAATTCTGACGATTTTTCCGTTTACAACCAAATGACCGTCTTTTACTTCGACTGTTCCGTCAAACCGTCCGTGGACTGAATCGTATTTTAAAAGATATGCCAAGTGATCAACTTCAAGCAAGTCGTTGATACCGACTACTTCCACATCTTTTCTTTTTGCAATTGAACGGAAAGCTAATCTTCCTATTCTTCCAAAACCGTTGATTCCAATTTTTAATGTTGCCATAATATTGATATTAAAATAAAAAAATGAGTCTATTGACTCGTTAGTAAAATGATTATTAAATTGTCATGATGTTAGAAACACGTAGGAGTTCCTGATTAATTTCCGACTTGCCTTTAACCGCTTCTTCCAAAGGCGTGAGCATCATGCGCGCATCTCGAACACCTACCATATAATTTGATTTGCCTTCCAATAAACTTTCAACTGCTTTGACTCCCATACGGCTTGCCAAAACCCTGTCAAAACAACTCGGGGCACCACCTCGTTGCATGTGTCCGAGTACAGATACCCGAACGTCGTAGTCAGGATGGTTTTGCTCAACATAGTCTTTTAGTTCAAAAACGTTTTTGCCTATTTTGTCGCCTTCCGCCACAACAACTATGCTTGAAGATTTTCCGGATCGTTTGCTTCGCTCAAGTGACTCCAAAAGCCGGTCTAAGCCAAGATTTTCTTCCGGAATCAGAATTTCTTCTGCCCCCGCGCCGACACCGGCATTCAGGGCAATATGCCCTGCATCACGCCCCATTACTTCTATGAAGAACAGGCGGTCGTGAGAGCTGGCAGTATCTCGAATTTTATCGATTGCCTCAACTACGGTGTTCAATGCCGTATCGTAACCCAAAGTAAAATTTGTGCCGTAAATATCGTTGTCGATTGTTCCCGGGATTCCCATGACAGGAAAACCGTATTCTTGGTTGAAAATCAATCCACCGGTAAAAGTTCCGTCTCCGCCAATTAAAACCAAGGCATCCACATTTTCTCTCTTAAGTGCTTCGTATGCTTTTTTGCGGCCTTCCGAAGTTCTAAATTCTTTTGAACGTGCAGACTTTAAAACAGTTCCGCCTTTGTTGATGATGTTATGAACGCTTCTAGGCCCCATCACTTGAAAATCTCCTTCGATCATTCCCTGATATCCTCTATAAATCCCAACACATTCTACACCGTGAAAAGCGCTAGCCCTAACAACAGATCGGATGGCTGCATTCATACCGGGAGCATCGCCACCGGAAGTCATTACACCTATCTTTTTTATTTGTTTTTCCATTGTATTTTTGAAAATTTGGAGTGTAAAACTACCAAACTTATTTCAAAATAAAAAAAAGATACAATATATTTAACGAATGAACCTTACATCAAACGTTTTCGTTAATAAATTTTTATTTTTAGTGTGATAAAATTAACAATTTTAAAAAAATCTTAAAGCGATTTTACAGTTGTCGCATTCATATTTTATTCTATCTTAATTTGATATTATCAATTATAAATAATATTGGGTTAATTTAGTTGTGATTAAATAACAGAAGAAGGTTGCAAAAATTTATTCAAATTGGTTGATGTGAATTTTATCTTGTTTCAAAATTGATGCATAAATGAACCTGCAAGTGAGATTGATTTTTGATTTTAAATTTTTGCCGGCTTGAAATAGAAGTGCCAAATGACAGGTTATTTGTAAATGGGTACACAACTAAGAAGTCTATTATTCATCTTTAACTATAACGATGGAAGCTTTCACTCCGGTTGTAAGATTCCATTTGTTTGAAAAAATCAATTCGCCTTTGTCGTTGATTACGTGAAATTCCGCTGTGTTCGGGCCGGAAGTTCCTTGATTTAGTGCTTGAAAATCAATCTTGTTAAAACCTTTTGTAAGTTCGATGTTAAAATCCCTGTATTCAGATGTCAACAAAATATCATTCATAACCGGCAGGTTGTTAAGCAATACTTTTACACGGTCACCATCCGGATATTCATGGTCTCTGTAAATAATGGTCACGTATTTTGAATTGCTTTTAAAATCGCCCAAGTACTGGTCGCTTCGGAAACCTTGCCCATTGTCAGCAGTTGTTTGTTGCTTCTTGTTTAGTTTATTCTCGATTTTCTTGTTGTTGTTGTACCAATTTGTTGTACCCGGTTCAAACTGAATTCCTTTACTTTTGTTGATTGCCAAAGGTGTGATGGTATCTCTCATTTTTAAATAATCGGGAAGTGGGTTGGCTTCAACCGGGTTTTTAGGGTTGCTGAACGGATTGGGGATTGCCGAACCGGAACCTGAATTTTTGGAGGGTTCAAATTGGGCTGTTGCCTGCTGGCTGAAAAAAATCAAAAATAGGAAAGCGATGAATTGCCTCATGATGCCTCGAAAATTGTATTCCGGTCAAAATTAATCAAATCTTGTACCCTTCATCTTTAATAAATGTTAAACTATGGATTTGATAATAACTGAAAAAAATATTTTCAAAAATTGTAAAACAGTTATCTTTGGCGTGTTTTAAAATTCGCCATCCTAGCTCAGTTGGTAGAGCAACGCATTCGTAATGCGTAGGTCGAGGGTTCGAGTCCCTTGGGTGGCTCTTTTACAATTGATTCCAGCCTTGCCGATAAGATCTTTTGATAAATTGGTTGGCAGCGTCAAAGTTTGTAACCCTCATGTTTTCGTAGTCCCAAAGAAGCTTTATATCTCTACCGGGGTAGTTGAATCCACGGCCATCTTCTCTTGCCACCCTGATGTCAGTAGAGCGAATCGCTAAATTTGCCATGAGTAATGTTTCGGTAACCGGCCCTGAAATTTCAAAAGGCGCACTCAATTCTTTGTTCCCATAACCCGCTATGCAAGCTTCAACCCATTGGGCATAATGTCCTTCGGTACCATTTGGTACACGTTCGATAGTTTCCGGCACGTTTATGATGTCGTTTAAAGAAGTTGGCAATATCCTTGGGTTAGTCCCGTACGTACCGCACATCATTTTTCCTTTGGTTCCTATCATCAAAACCCCGTTTCCACCATCTCCAAAGACTTCATCCGGCTCAAGTTCGTCCGGGCGTGTAGGTTGAATGCCTCCATCCATCCAATGAAGTTTTAAAGCTCCGTCCGTATTTTTATTTTCAGCAAAAGTCATGGTTACGTGGCTGGATGGCGGACAACTTTCAGAAAAATAACCTCGTTTAAATTCATCAACATAAACACTTCCTACACTCGCTTGTACATCAATCGGGTGATGCAATTCCAAAATCCTAAAAGGTACTTCAACCAAATGACATCCCATATCACCCAAAGCACCGGTGCCATAATCCCACCAGCCGCGCCAGTTGAACGGAACTAATTTTTCTACATATTTTTTCTCGGGAGCCGTGCCGAGCCATAAATCCCAGTCCAAAGTTTTGGGAGCTTTGGCAGGTTTTTCAGGCCATTGGATTCCCTGTGGCCAAACAGGCCTGTTGGTCCAGCAATAAACGGTATGAACCTCTCCAATAATTCCTGCTCTAAACCATTCTATCATTTTTCTGACACCATCTCCGGAAGAACCTTGGTTTCCCATTTGTGCAACAACTTTATGTCTCTTGACTGCTTCCGTCAGCATTCTAGCCTCATAAACATCATGTGTCAATGGTTTTTGCACGTAAACATGTTTGCCCAGTTGCATGGCTGCAAGAGCCTGTATGGCATGATTGTGATCCGGTGTTGATACGGAAACTGCATCAAAATTTTTAGATTCTTTGTCAAACATTTCCCGCCAATCTTTGTAATAAATTGCTTTCGGAAATGCCTCTACTGATTTTGCAGCTCGGACGGTATCTACATCACATAGATAGGCAATATCAGCTTTACCCGATTGCGAAAAATTCCAAATATCGCTTTGTCCTTTTCCACCTACACCGATTCCGGCAATAAGCAACCGATCGCTTGGCGGAATGAATCCTCTTCCTAAAACATGCCTGGGGATAATCATAAACCCGGCTGTTGCAATGGCCGTATTTTTCAGAAATTCTCTTCTTGTGTTGGTTTGGTTTAAAGTGTTTTTGGGTTTGGATTTCATGGTTGGTTGGTTGTGTTGATTTATCTTTTAGAAAGCGAGTTTAAATTTATGGAAAAAATATTTTTTTTATTTCACATTTCTTGATTTATGATTATTTTAACAACTACGATGTGAGCTTTTCTGCGGGGAATGGTTTTAGCCTTTTCCAATTTGGTAATGATAATTTATTGGATTTGTAAATTTCATAAGGGAATATTACCGTGTTTTCTTTCGGGTCTCAATACCTTTTTGTTTTCCAAAATACGGAAAGCTTTGATGATTTTACGCCTGGATTCGATTGGCAATATAATTTCATCAATAAAACCTCTTTCTGCAGCCAAGAAAGGATTGGCAAATTTTTCGGCGTATTCCGCTTCTTTTTCAGCTAATTTTCTTGCAGGATCTGATGCTCTTTTAATCTCATTTCTAAAGATGATTTCACTGGCACCTTTGGCTCCCATTACAGCTATTTCTGCTGTTGGCCAAGCAAAATTCATATCGGCTCCGATGTGTTTGGAGTTCATCACGTCATAGGCTCCTCCGTAAGCTTTTCTGGTAATCAATGTCACGCTTGGCACGGTTGCTTCACTAAAAGCGTAAAGCAATTTGGCACCGTGCGCGATGATTCCGTTCCACTCTTGGTCTGTACCGGGCAAAAAACCGGGAACATCCACTAAAACGAGTAAAGGGATATTAAAACAATCGCAAAACCGAACAAACCGGGCAGCTTTTTTGGAACTGTCCACATCCAGCACACCGGCTAAACTCATCGGTTGGTTGGCAACAATTCCAATACTTTTCCCTGCCAATCGGGCAAATCCTACAACAATGTTTGTGGCGTAATCCGGATGTATTTCAAAAAAACTGTCAAGGTCGATGATTCCTTCAATGACTGACTTCATATCATAAGGTTTGTTTGCTGAATCCGGGATAATGGTATTCAATTGTGGCCTTTGTTCATCCTTTAAGTCATATTTTAAATCACTGGTTTTCTGCTTATTGCTTTGTGGCAGATAGCTTAACAATCGTTTGATTTTATCCAAACAATCGATGTCGTTAAAAGCCTTTAAATGTGCAACCCCGGATTTGGATGCGTGCGTATCGGCACCACCCAATTCTTCCGAGCTTACCTCTTCATTGGTTACGGTCTTAACCACGTTGGGACCTGTGACAAACATATAACTGGTATTTTGCACCATGATGATAAAATCGGTCATGGCCGGTGAATAGACAGCTCCACCTGCGCACGGCCCCATGACAGCTGAAATTTGCGGGATGACCCCGGAGGCCTGCACGTTTCTAAAAAAAATATCGGCATATCCACCCAATGACCGGACACCTTCTTGGATACGAGCGCCACCTGAATCATTCAACCCGATGATAGGGGCTCCGGATCGGACAGCTAAGTCCATTACTTTGCATATTTTTTCGGCATGTGTTTCAGATAAAGCACCCCCAAAAACCGTGAAATCTTGTGCGAAAATGTAAACCAATCGTAGGTTGACTGTTCCAAAGCCCGTTATCACGCCGTCTCCGTAATAAATTTCTTTTTCCATGCCAAAATCAGTCGTGCGATGCGTGACCATGCCCCCCAATTCCTCAAACGAACCTTCGTCTAAAAAATATAAAACGCGTTCGCGCGCGGTTAATTTTTTCTTTTCGTGTTGCTTGGCTATGCGCTCCATACCGCCACCCAATTTTGTCAGGGCATTTCTTCTTTGGAGTTCTTCTATAGTTGTTTTTTTCATTTTTGAAATGAGTTTAAGGAAATTCCATAGTTAAAGAGCCGGAACGCTAAGTATTTTTTGATCGTCGAGATAAATTTTTAATCCAACCAAAGCGGCTAATTTTGCTTCCTCGTTTTCCGATTTTTTCAACAATTCGGGTTTGTAATATTTTTCAACAAAATTTGTATCAAAATTTCCGGATATAAAAGCGTCGTGATTACAAACAAATTTTCCAAAAGGTAGCGTAGTTGAAACACCTTCGACCTCAAAACTTTCGATTGCTGAAATCATCAACCGGATTGCTTCTGCACGCGTACTTCCGTAGGTTATTAATTTAGACAACATCGGATCATAATAAATTGGCACATCCATGCCTTGTTCAAAACCATCATCAACGCGTATATTTAGGCCTTTTGGGGGCTGATACCGCTGTAAATTTCCAATACTGGGCAGAAAATTATTCAATGGATTTTCAGCATATATGCGGAGCTCAATCGCATGTCCGCTGATTTTCAGGTCGGCTTGCGAAAAAGTCAAAGCTTCATCACGAGCAATTCGAATCTGCTGTTCGACCAAATCGAGGCCGGTAATGAATTCCGTAACCGGGTGTTCTACCTGCAAACGCGTATTCATCTCGAGAAAATAAAAATTCTTTTCAGCGTCCAAAAGGAATTCGACCGTTCCGGCTCCCAAATAATTGCAAGAACGAGCAACTTTGACGGCAGCTTCTCCCATTTGACTTCGCAATTCGGGTGTCAAAACAACCGAAGGAGCTTCTTCAATAACTTTTTGATGCCGGCGCTGTATGCTGCATTCCCGCTCGAACAAGTGTAAAACATTTCCATGGCTATCGGCTAAAATTTGTATTTCGATATGCCTGGGTGAAGCCACATATTTTTCAACAAAAACAGCACCGTCACCAAAAGCCGTTGTAGCTTCACTGACCGCCCGTTCCATTTGCAATTCGAAATCTGATTCACGCTCGACTATCCGCATTCCCTTTCCTCCGCCTCCTGCTGCTGCTTTGATAAGTACCGGATAACCTATTTCGACCGCCCTTTGCTTGGCTACTCTGACATCTTTAACTGCTCCGTCTGTCCCGGGAACCATGGGGATATTGTAATGACTGACAGCTGCTTTTGCCGCTAATTTATCGCCCATCATCTTGATGGTTTCTGCTTTCGGCCCAACAAAAATGAGCTTATTTTCTTCAACTGCTTTGGCAAAATTTGCATTTTCACTCAAAAAACCATAACCCGGATGTATGGCATTGGCTCCGGTTATGTTGGCTGCTTCGATAATCTTAGGGATAGATAAATACGAAAGTGAAGAAGCGGGTTCACCGATGCAAACCGCTTCATCAGCAAAACGCACATGGGGGGAATTCCGGTCGGCGGTGGAATAAACAGCAACGGTTTTAATACCCATTTTTTTGGCTGTCTGCATCACACGAATAGCAATTTCCCCACGATTGGCAATCAGTATTTTTTTCATGTTTTATTTACTGTATAATTTATCTTTTCAATGAAACTAGATCGCACAAGTTTTAAAAACCTGTGAAGTTCTTATTTAATACGGTTTTGGTTGCCGGCCTCTGGTTGTCTAAGCCAGTGTTTATATTTAAAAAATATAATTTACTTATTTACAATAAATTACACTATTTTATTTCAATCATCAGTTGATTTTTATTGACTGTGTCTCCTTTTTTAATTTTGACAAATTTCACCACACCTTCACCTGCTGCGGTGATGGCGTTTTCCATTTTCATAGCCTCCAGTATCAAAAGGATTTCTCCGGTTTTAACCGTTTGTCCAACTTCGACAAAAACCGACGTGATTTGCCCCGGCATCGGCGCTTTGACATGACCTGCTTTTGAGTCTTGTATTTTCGAAAGCCCCATTTCTTCAATTTGCCTCTCGAGTTCGCCTTTTATCTGAAGCGAAAACTTTTTGCCGTTCAACTTGATTTCATACCGCTTGTTTAAAAAATCTTGTTGTGTGACTTCTATTTGGTAGTTTTTATTTTGATGAATCAAATGATAAATATTGTCACGAAGTTTGGATAAATCAAGCGTTTCAATTTCAGTTGAATGAGTGATAAAATCAATTTCATCATTTACCCTAACTTTAAAATTTTTGTGCATAGCAACCGTTTTGTTGAGGTAAATTTACACAATAGTTGTTGTTTTGAAAGGAGAATTTTACATATATCAATTAATTTAACAAAATCAAGTGTATCTTTGGGTTGACTGAAAAACATACTTTTTTATGAATTCAATATCATTGGAAAATATACTCTTGTCTATTTTTCCTGCGCTTTTGATGGGTGCATTAGCCTATTATTTTTTTTATGCCTATTTTAAAAGTGAAGACAAAAAGCGTTTCTACCTGCAACTTTACAGACGAAAAAAAGAATCGCTTCCCATTCGGCTTCAGGCTTATGAACGCATGGCACTTTTTTTGGAAAGAATCGTTCCACATCGCCTTTTGATGCGAATTGTTCCTCAATCTAACGATTCAGAAAACTATCTTCAATTGCTGATTTCAAGTATCGAACAAGAATTTGAACACAACCTTGCGCAGCAAATCTATTTGAGCGATGCATCTTGGAATCTAATCAAGACAGCCAAAAACACCACGATTAGTCAAATCAGGACGGCACTAAATGGACAAGGAGATCAAAAGCAAGACCTTCGGGAGAAAATATTGTCTGAACTTTCCAAGACCGAACCGCCTTCTTATGTAGCTTTGCGCTATTTGAAAGAGGAAGTTAAAACCATTTTGGCATGAATTTTTTAATTTTAATCGATTGCAATGAATAAATTAAATGTTGCCGTTGTCATGGGCGGATTTTCCCCAGAACGGGAAATTTCCCTCAAAAGTGGAAATGTAGTTTTGAAACATTTAGATTCCAATAAATATGAAGTTTACGGGATTGATATTGATAAAGAAAATTGGTATTGCATCGATGCAAATGGCTATAAACACCTTGTCAACCGGCACGATTTTTCCATCGAAATAAACAGCCAAAAAATCAGATTTGATGTTGTTTTCAACGCTATCCACGGCAGTCCCGGTGAAGACGGTTTGCTACAGGCTTACTTTAGGTTGTTGCAAATTCCGCAGACCTCCTGCGATTTTTATCAGGCTGCACTCACCTACAATAAACGAGATTTGCTTTCCGTACTAAAAGCTTACGGCATCAAAACTGCCGAATCTTATTACCTCAACAAAGGTGATACGATAGACACCAGTGCCATCGTTTCCAAAGTCGGTTTACCATGCTTTGTGAAGGCCAACCGTTCCGGCAGTAGTTTCGGGGTTTATAAAGTCAAGTCGTTGGAAGAGTTGATTCCGGCTATCTCCGATGCATTGCAAGTAGATACCGGGATTCTAATCGAGTCTTTTTTGGCCGGCCGGGAAGTTTCGGTAGGTGTCATCAATTACAAGGGCGAAACCGTTGTCTTGCCTATCACAGAGATCATCACCGAAAACGAATTCTTTGATTATGAAGCCAAATATTTAGGACAATCCAACGAGGTTACACCGGCGGACATTCCGGATGATTGGGCACAGAAAGTTTCGGCTGTTGCCAAAAAAGTTTATCAAGTGCTTCAGATGAAGGGTTTTTCGCGCTCCGAATATATTTTTGTGAATGGCGAACCTCATCTGTTGGAAGTAAACACCGTGCCGGGGCTAACCGAGCAGTCGTTGTTGCCACAACAAGCCGAAAAGGCAGGCATCAGCTTGAAAGAACTTTTTGACAATGCCATACGGGAAGTATTGAGTTCAAAAGGTTAAAAACAAAACTGCCCGTGCCTTTCGCCACGGACAGCCTTTCAACTAACCAAAAAACTATGTGCTTAAAACCTAAAGCCTACACCTAAACCAATAATCAGCGGGTCGATATCTACATCAACAGGAACTCGGATAAATCCGGGTTCAGTAGCCAAAGTGGCTTCCACATCTGTTGAAAGTATGAGGTACTTGAAATCTAAATTGACAAACCATTTGTCATTTAAGAAATAATCAATACCCCCCTGAAACGACACACCAAAGCTGTCATCATAATTCATGTCAAGAACATCTCCTTTGTCTTCATTATAAAAAATGGTATAATTCACTCCAGCGCCTAAATAAGGTTTCAAATCTCCTGCGTAAAAATGATATTGAAGATTTAAAGTTGGAGGAAGCAACCAAACATCACCGAGGCTTGGGCCTCCTTTTAAATCAACATCATGGTTTGCAGTAGCCAAAATCAACTCGGCCGCCCAATGTTTGGTGAAAAAATAGGTGAAATCAACTTCCGGTACATAAGCCTCATCGATTTCGACTTGAGCACCCGGAAGGTCATCACCTTCGTTGGGGATAATTGCCAAGGTTCTCAATCGGATTTGCCATCTTTTGAAATCATCTTTTTTGTCGGCAACCGTTTCTTGGGCAAAAATAAAATTGGATAAAAGTGCTAACAATCCGAGTGAAATAATCTGTTTTTTCATAAAGTTGTTTTAGTTTTAAGCAAAATTATTAGCAAAAAAACTTTTAAAAACTGATAAAAGTCATGTTTGAAAAATATTTTCTATGAGATCTCATTTGGTTTTAATCTTATTATTCAGCAGTGTAAAGCCCCTATTAATTAATGTTTGAAGTAGGTTATTAATACTCTCTTGTGAATTATTTTAAAACAAAAATGAAAAAAGTTGTTTTTAACCGCAAGGTGTGTTAAATTTGAAAACGATTTCGTTAAGTATTCATTTTTATGAGTCAATTATTGCAATTGCTTAATTCAGTAGATGATAAGTTTGTATCTTTTGTCAGCCGATATCAACAGAACCTACGAGATAAAGAGGAATTGCAAGTTCAATTGAGGCAAACTCAACAAAAATTGGTGGATCAGCAACATCAAATAGTAGAATTAAAAGCTGCAATTGAAACCCTAAAAATAGCCTCAACGATATCCGGCAGCGACAAGTTTAAACACGAAACAAAAATTAAGATAAATGCTTTAGTTCGCCAAATTGATCAATGTATTGAGCAATTGACTAAATGAGTGATGAGCCATTAAAAATAAAATTGACGGTTGCAGACAGGGTTTATCCCCTAACCGTGAAGCCTGAGCAAGAGGAGGGTTTGCGGCTGGCAGCCAAGAACATAGATGAGCTGATCAAACGGT
This sequence comes from Flavobacteriales bacterium CG_4_9_14_3_um_filter_40_17, assembly GCA_002790195.1. Classification (GTDB taxonomy): domain Bacteria; phylum Bacteroidota; class Bacteroidia; order Flavobacteriales; family Flavobacteriaceae; genus UM-FILTER-40-17. The sequence continues at coordinate 13,700 of PFUR01000030.1, read as the reverse complement.
TTGAAGGGAACTACGAAGTAAAAGACAAGCAAGATGTATTGGCCATGTGTGCGCTACAATTTGCTTCCGCATTGGAACAAAAAAGTATTGATCGCGATTTTTTCAACGAACAAATTGAAATCAAATTAAAAAATTGGTTAAATTTGTTGGATACAAAAGTTTAAAAACGTTCATTAAAATACAAAGTTACTGCCTGCATTAGTAAACAGAATTTGATAAACTCAACATTAAAAAATTTGGAAGGGTGAGTTTAGGTTGCAAAAGCGTGCCGTTTCCGATTGTTCGGAACTACGGATACTTGAACTGCCTGTTAGCCCTAAACCTGTTCTTAAGGAGTTTATACAATAGCTCACTAATGTAGGCTTTTTTTTTATAATCAATTTAATCTAACAACATGGACTCTACTATATTATACCTTATTATCGGTGTTTTTTCAGGCCTCACCGGAGGCTATTTTATAGCTAAATTTTTAGAAAAAACCAATTCCTCAAAATTGGTTAAAAACGCAAAAAAAGAAGCTGCAAACATACTGAAAGATGCTGCTAACGAAGCCGAATCGCTAAAAAAAGACAAAATACTTCAAGCCAAAGAAAAATTTATCGAACTCAAATCAGAGCACGAAAAGGTCATCTTAGACCGCGAAAGAAAAATGGCTGAAGCCGAAAAAAGAATTCGAGACAAAGAGTCGCAGCTCTCCAATGAATTGGCTCGAAACAAAAAACTCAGTACTGATATCGAAGTCAAAATGAAAGATTGCGATCTGAAAAGTGAATACTTGAATAGACGACTGCAAGAAGTTGAAAAACTGCATAAAAGCCAAATAGAACAGTTGGAAGTCATCTCACAACTTTCAGCCGAAGATGCCAAAAAACAATTGGTAGAATCCTTGAAATCAGAAGCTAAATCTGAAGCCATGGGATACATACAACAGACTATGGAAGAAGCAAAACTAACTGCTCAGCAAGATGCCAAAAAAGTTATTATCAACACCATTCAACGCATCGGGACTGAAGAAGCCATCGAAAATTGTGTCTCCGTATTCAATTTGGAATCCGATGATGTAAAAGGTCGAATCATCGGACGGGAAGGCCGGAATATTCGTGCCATCGAAGCCGCAACCGGAGTCGAGATTATTGTGGACGATACACCGGAAGCTATTATCCTCTCTTGTTTTGACTCTGTCCGCCGCGAAATAGCCCGGTTGTCCTTGCATAAATTGGTAACCGATGGCCGCATCCACCCCGCCAGAATCGAAGAAGTGGTAGAAAAAACCACTCAACAAATCGAGCAAGAAATTATTGAAGTGGGCAAACGCACCGTAGTCGATTTGGGTATTCATGGCCTACACCCCGAATTGATCAAAATTGTCGGTCGGATGAAATACCGTTCTTCCTACGGACAAAACTTGTTGCAACATTCACGCGAAGTAGCCAAACTCTGTGGTGTGATGGCAGCCGAACTCGGCCTGAACCCAAAAATAGCCAAACGTGCCGGATTGTTGCATGATATAGGAAAAGTGCCGGATACCGAAACCGAATTGCCACACGCCATATTAGGAATGCAATGGGCGGAGAAATATGGCGAAAAGGATGAAGTTTGCAATGCCATCGGTGCCCACCACGACGAGATTGAAATGAAAACACTCTACGCCCCCATTGTGCAGGTATGTGATGCCATCTCCGGAGCCAGACCGGGTGCCAGAAGACAAGTACTCGATTCGTATATTCAACGTTTGAAAGACCTCGAACAAATTGCTTTCGGATTTACAGGCGTGAGCAAAGCCTATGCCATCCAAGCCGGTAGAGAACTACGCGTGATGGTGGAAAGCGACCAAGTGAGCGATGAAATGGCTGCCGGGTTGTCGTTTGAAATCTCTCAAAAAATTCAAACAGAAATGACTTATCCGGGCCAGGTGAAAGTCACGGTTATCCGCGAAACACGTTCGGTAAATATCGCGAAGTAAATTCCGTTTGTAAGATTTTAGTTGGCGAAGAATAATATCCTTGCCAACACGTCAGAATTTTATCCAATGTGGATTGATATTTTTGTTAATTTCGCCTTACAAATCAAGTCGAGGTAAAATTAATACCCTTAAAACCATGCGTCCATACATTTTAGCCGAATCAAATTGGAAACAAATCAAAGGTTTGGACATCGAATTGGTGGTGCTCCCTTGGGGTGCCACCGAAGCACACAACCATCACCTGCCCTACGCCACTGACAACATCGAAGCCGAGTTTATTGCGGCTGAATCGGCAAAAATCGCTTGGAAAAAAGGCGCAAAAGTCATGGTATTGCCAACCATCCCCTTTGGGGTCAACACAGGGCAAACCGATATTTTATTAGACATCAACCTACATCCCAGCACCCAGTTGGTCATCTTGAATGATATCCTCGAAGTACTCGACCGGCAAGGCATCCGAAAATTTTTAATCCTGAACAGTCATGGTGGAAACGACTTCAAAACCATGTTGCGCGAGTTGGGTGTGCGTTTCCCCAATATGTTTCTCAGCAGTGTCAATTGGTTTCAGGCACTTGATAAATCCTTGTATTTTGAAAACAAAGGCGATCACGCCGATGAGATGGAAACTTCGCTAATACTCCATTTTCGCCCCGATTTAGTACTACCCAAAGACTCTTGGGGAAAAGGAATGGAAAGAAAAAATAAGATTAAGGCATTTTCTGAAGGTTGGGCATGGACAGAACGCAAATGGTCGCAAATCAGCACAGACACCGGCGTTGGAAATCCCGAAAAAGCTACCGCCGAAAAAGGAAAAAAATACTTTGAAGCTGTGACACAAAAAATAAGTGATTTGATTGTGGAGATTTGCCAATCGAAAAAAGACAAACTTTATGAATGACGCAAGTATAGACATGGAATACTTTTTATAGCCACAGTTTTAACAGTGGGCTTTTGGAAAGGGTTATTACACAAAACTGCTTTAACGATTTTTCAAAATGAGGCTATTCCACAAAAAGTGGCTTTTCTTTCATCCACTTGTTTACTTTTTTGGCAATTTTTGACAGTTTTTCTTCATCCTGCTGGTTAGAAATCACTTCGTCTATCAATTCTACGATGGTTTTCATATCGCTTTCTTTAAGCCCGCGGGTAGTAACCGCCGCTGTGCCTATACGGATTCCGGAGGTGACAAATGGAGATTTATCATCAAACGGAACCATGTTTTTATTGACCGTAATCGCCGCCTTCACCAAGGCTTGTTCCGCTTCTTTACCGGTGATATTTTTGTTGCGCAAATCAATCAGCATCATGTGATTGTCCGTGCCACCTGAAATAACCTGATAGTCTTTCTGTACAAAATAATGTGCCATGGCTTGGGCATTTTTTCGAACTTGTAAAGCGTAATAGAAAAAATCATCTTCCAACGCTTCACCAAAAGCGATGGCTTTGGCAGCGATGATGTGTTCGAGTGGCCCGCCTTGATTTCCCGGGAAAACAGCACTGTCCAACAACGCGGACATCATGCGCAACTCGCCTTTGGGAGTTTTGATGCCAAACGGATTTTCAAAATCTTGCCCCATCAAGATGAGGCCACCTCTCGGACCACGCAATGTTTTGTGCGTAGTAGTCGTTACAATGTGGCAATGCGGAATCGGATCATTGAGAATTCCCTTGGCTATGAGTCCTGCAGGGTGTGAAACATCAGCCATCAAAATTGCGCCTACGGAATCGGCAATCGAGCGAAATCGGTTAAAATCCATGTCGCGCGAGTAGGCAGATGCACCGGCAATGATAAGTTTGGGTTGTTCCCGGGTAGCAATTTCTTGTATTTTATCGTAATTTAAACGGCCTGTCTCCTTCTCTACTCCGTAAAAAACAGGGTGATACAATCTGCCGGAAAAATTAACCGGCGAACCGTGGGTAAGATGCCCCCCGTGCGAAAGGTCAAATCCCAAAATTTTGTCACCGGGGTTGAGGCAGGCGTGGTAAACGGCAGAGTTGGCTTGCGAACCTGAATGGGGCTGAACATTGGCATAAACTGCACCAAATAAAGTTTTTGCCCTGTCAATCGCTATTTGTTCGACTTGATCGACAACCTCACAACCACCGTAATATCTTTTGCCCGGGTAGCCCTCCGCATATTTGTTGGTCAAAACCGAACCGGCTGCCTTCATAACTTGTTTGGATACAAAATTCTCAGAAGCAATCAGCTCTAAACCTTCCTTTTGACGCTCCTTTTCTTCCTTGATTAAATCGAATATTTCGTGGTCTTTACTCATTTTTAGAATGTTCGTTAAATATTGCCCAAAAGTAGCAAATAGATTTCTGAAATTCCACAAAAATGATATATTTGAAAAGTCAATTTATCAACCAACAATTAACTATCTATGCCAATTTTTGCAAATGATCCTCATCGAAAGTCATGGATTGAAGTCTCGAAAGAGTCCGATTTTCCGATTCAAAACATTCCTTTCGGGGTTTTCCTCACCCGCGAAAACGACATCACGATTGGCACACGCATCGGTGAATGTGCTATCGATTTGGGTGCCATGCAGCGACTGGGCTACTTTGACGGTATTCCACTTACCGATGATATGTTTATGCAAGACACATTAAACGACTTTATTTCTGACGGGAAAAAAACTTGGCGATTGGTGAGAAACCGAATCGCTGAAATCTTTGATATTGTTAATAATTCCCTTCAAAACAATATAGAACACCAAAAAATAATTTTGTTTTCGATGGATGAAGTAGAAATGCAAATGCCAGTTTTGGTGGGTGACTACACCGATTTCTACAGCAGTAAAGAACACGCAACCAATGTTGGGAAAATGTTTAGAGATCCGGAGAATGCCTTGCTCCCCAACTGGCTTCACCTGCCGGTTGCCTATCATGGCCGGAGTTCGAGTATCGTTCCTTCCGGTATTCCCATCCACCGACCTATGGGGCAGTTGCTTCCGAAAGGAGCAGAAAAACCTGTGTTTGAGCCTTCCCGCTTGGTGGATTTCGAATTGGAAATGGGTTTTATCACCACTGATGCAAATGTTTTGGGAGAATCGATTCCTGTGGATAAAGCCGAAGATTATATTTTCGGTTTGGTTTTACTCAATGATTGGAGTGCTCGAGATATCCAGAAATGGGAGTACGTGCCACTCGGCCCTTTTCTTGCCAAAAACTTTGCCACGTCCATTTCTCCGTGGATTGTTACTTTGGATGCGCTAGCTCCTTTCCGAACAAAAAGCATCGAACAAAACCCGAAACCCCTACCACACCTTGTCGATTCTTCAAAGAATAACAGCATCGACATTCAACTGGAAGTCTCTATCAAACCAAATAAGGGTGAACCAAAAACAATTTGTAAGAGCAATTTCAAACATCTCTACTGGAGCATGGCACAACAACTGGCACACCACACCAGCAACGGTTGCAAGGTAAACAGTGGTGATTTGATGGGTAGTGGGACGATTTCTGGCAAAACACCTGATTCTTTTGGTTCCATGCTCGAATTGACTTGGCGCGGAGAAAATTCGATTACACTTGCCGATGGCAGTGCGCGAAAGTTTATTGAAGATTATGATACCATTGTCATGAAAGGATTTTGCAAAAATGAACAAATCAGACTTGGCTTTGGTGAGGTTTCAACTCAATTGTTGCCTATTTTTAAATCGAAAATAGACAAATGAGATTTGAATGTTAGTAAAATATAAACCTATAAAAATGAGAAGCTGTTTTTGATTCCTTTACAGAAGAATCTTAAAATCCAACTCTAATTTTAGAAATAATAACTTGACAACATGAGCAATCTCTTGATAAAAAAATTATTAAGAAAGATAAAAGCAAGAACAAAGCGAAGAAAAATAAGCAACTACAGACAAGGAAGGCTCGCCTATGAATTTAAGGTTATTTTAAATCGTTTGGTTAAGGACAGTTTTTTAATTGTTTTAGGCGCTGCTTCAGCTGGATTTGGCCTTAAAGGGTTTCTACTACCTAACAATTTTATTGACGGAGGTGTCACCGGAATTTCTCTGTTGACTTCCTTTCTGACCGGAACGTCTTTATCCATTCTTATTATTGCTATCAACATTCCTTTTCTCTATTTGGGTTATCGGCAAATCGGTAGAAATTTTGCAGTAAAAAGCGCAATTGGCATTATTTTATTGGCAATGGCAATCCTTTTTATCGACTATCCGGTTATCACTTCCGATAAGCTGTTGGTTTCTGTTTTTGGCGGTTTCTTTTTAGGCCTTGGCATCGGATTTTCGATTCGAGGTGGCAGTGTGTTGGACGGAACCGAAGTGTTGGCTATCTACTTAAACAAAAAAACCGGACTGACTATCGGCGATATTATTTTGTTGTTTAACATCCTTATTTTTTCAGTTGCTGCTTATCTCTTGTCCGTAGAAACTGCTCTATATTCCATTTTGACTTATTTGTCAGCATCAAAAACCATTGATCTAATTGTTGAAGGAATTGAAGAGTATATGAGTGTCACCGTTATTTCAACCCACAGCGAAGAAATAAGATTGATGATTATTAACAAAATGAAAAGAGGAGTCACCATCTTCAACGGGAAAAGAGGTTATGGCAAAAGAGGCGAAAACTTGGACAGTACTGATATCGTTTTTACCGTTATCACGCGTCTTGAAATAGGTAAAATTCAAACCGAAATCAAAAAAATTGACCCCAATGCATTTATCGTGATGAGCAACATTAAAGATACCCACGGTGGGATGATCAAAAAACGCCCATTGACCTAGGAAAACTTTCCTGCCATACCTTTGCCAATTTTCGTATTCAAACTTTTAATACTATAGTCAAATCCTTATATTTGCTTGCTGTCACGAGATTTAAAAATCCATAAGCATTTTTCCAATGAAAAGCATCTTTAAAATATCGAGATTTCTTGTCTTTTTTTTGCTTTTTGTCGGCTGCAACTCAAAAAAAACGGCAATGATTGAAGAAGCCCTACCTAACAAACCAACCCATAAAGCAGTTGTTTATCAAGTATTCACCCGATTATTCGGCAACCCAATCACTACCAATAAACCTTGGGGTACCATCGAAGAAAATGGCGTAGGAAAATTTGCCGACTTTTCCGATACGGCACTCGAACAAATCAAAAATTTGGGTGTGACACACATTTGGTACACCGGAGTTCCGCATCATGCAGTTATCCGGGATTATACAGCATTTGGAATAGACAATGACGACCCGGATGTAGTCAAAGGAAGAGCAGGCTCTCCTTATGCCGTCAAAGACTATTACAACGTAGATCCGGATTTAGCAACCAATCCGGCCAAACGATTGGAAGAATTTGAAGCCTTGATTCAGCGCACCCACAAACATCAACTAAAAGTCATCATAGACATTGTGCCAAACCACGTAGCTCGGCATTACAAAAGCACTTCGCAAGCTGTGGGTGAAACAGATTTTGGTGCGAACGATGATAAAAGTGTGGAATACAGCCGCAACAATAATTTCTACTACATCCCCAATTCCTCTTTTGAAGTCCCGACAGACGAACACCCCGATAGCCATCGGGACGAACCACTTGGTGGAGAAAAACACCCCTTGGCTGACAGAAAATTTGAAGAAATTCCGGCCAAATGGACGGGAAATGGCTCACGGGCAACCAAACCTTCGATAAACGATTGGTACGAAACCGTCAAAATAAACTACGGTGTCCGTCCGGACGGGACTAAAGATTTTCCGCTTTTGCCCGAAGGTTTTGACCAAAAACCTTACCAAGCGCATTTCGAGTTTTGGAAAGACAAAGATGTACCGGATTCTTGGAAAAAATTTAAAAGCATTGCACTCTATTGGCTCGAAAAAGGGGTAGATGGCTTTAGATACGATATGGCTGAAATGGTTCCGGTAGAATTTTGGAGTTATATGAACTCCGCAATCAAAACCAAAAACCCGGATGCTTTCCTATTGGCTGAAGTCTATAATCCTGCCGAATATCGAAACTATATTCGCCTTGGAAAGATGGATTATCTGTACGACAAAGTGGAACTCTATGATACGTTGAAAGCAATCATTCACAAGCACAGCCGGACAACATATATTTCCGACATTCAAAACCGGATGGCCGATATCGAACATCACATGTTGCATTTTTTGGAAAATCATGACGAACAACGCATCGCAAGCCCTGATTTTGCCGGAAACCCTCAGAAAGCACTTCCAGCGATGGTGGTTTCGGCAACCATCAGCTCCGCTCCTACCATGATTTATTTCGGCCAAGAAGTGGGTGAAACCGGATCTGAACACGCCGGATTTGGCAACCCGTCTCGCACCAGCATTTTTGATTACATCGGCGTCCCACATCATCAACGTTGGATGAATAATGGAAAATTTGATGGTGGCCAACTTTCCAAAGATGAAAAATCACTTCGTGATTACTACCAAAAATTGCTGAATTTCACCTTACAAAGTGAAGCGCTTACAGGCTCATTTGAAGAAATTCATTCTTTCAACGAAAATTCTACGGAGGGATACGGAGCGTGGCTATATGCTTTCGCCCGATGGTCAGAATCCGAAAAGTTGATAGTTGTAACCAATTTTGACGATACTCAAACTTATGAATTTGATTTAAAAATCCCTTTAGAGCTGCTAAAAAAATGGCATCTCAATCCGGGCACTTATTCGCTTACCGATCAACTTAACCTTCAAAATGTTACCACTTTGGTTTATAAGAAAAATTTAGGAACAGCTCACGTTAAAATCAGGCCTTTGGAATCGTTTATTTTTCAATTGAAATAATCCTATCGTGATGCCCAGAAAAAACCTTCAACATCTAGATTTAAAAACATTTGCACCCAAAACAAATCTTCAAAATGAATTGAAAGAAACACCTACACTTGAAGGTATTTCATTAAAAAAACAATACAGCCGGGATGATGTTGAAAACCTCAATCACTTGCATTTTGGAGCCGGTTTTCCTCCTTTTTTGCGGGGACCTTATGCCACCATGTACGTCCAAAGACCTTGGACTATACGGCAATATGCAGGTTTCTCCACAGCTCATGAAAGTAATGCATTCTATCGAAAAAATTTGTCTGCGGGGCAAAAAGGGCTATCAATCGCTTTTGATTTGGCCACGCATCGCGGTTATGACAGCGATCATCCGAGAGTCGTTGGTGATGTAGGCAAAGCTGGTGTGGCCATCGATACAGTTGAGGACATGAAAATATTGTTTGACCAAATCCCACTCAACCAAATGTCTGTTTCCATGACAATGAATGGAGCGGTTTTGCCCATCATGGCATTTTATATCGTTGCTGCTGAAGAACAAGGTGTAAAACCGACACAGTTATCAGGAACCATTCAAAATGACATCCTGAAAGAGTTTATGGTTCGCAACACATACATATATCCGCCCAAACCATCTATGCGGATTGTTTCGGATATCTTTGCCTACACCGCCAAAGAAATGCCCAAGTTCAACTCCATCAGCGTGTCGGGCTACCACATGCAAGAAGCCGGTGCAACGGCAGATATCGAATTGGCTTACACACTTGCCGACGGCTTGGAATATTTGAGGGCCGGCTTAAACGCCGGTATGAAAATAGACGGCTTTGCACCACGAATTTCTTTCTTTTGGGGAATAGGAATGAATCATTTTATGGAAATAGCCAAACTAAGAGCAGCCAGAATGCTGTGGGCAAAATTGGTTAAATCTTTTCAGCCGAAAGACGAAAAATCGTTGGTGCTTCGCGCTCATTGCCAAACCAGCGGTTGGAGTTTGACCGAGCAAGACCCTTTCAATAATGTAGCCCGAACCTGCATTGAGGCGGCTGCAGCGGCTTTTGGCGGTACACAATCGCTACACACCAACGCACTAGACGAGGCGATTGCTTTGCCAACCGATTTTTCGGCACGCATAGCTCGAAATACCCAAATTTATTTACAAGAAGAAACACACCTCGCCAACACCGTAGATCCGTGGGGAGGAAGTTTTTATTTGGAAACGCTTACGGATGAATTGGCTAAAAAAGCTTGGGCTCTCATCGAAGAAGTTGAGTCTTACGGTGGAATGACACAAGCCATCGAAAAAGGAATTCCCAAAATGAGAATAGAAGAAGCTGCTACGAGAAAACAAGCCCGCATAGACAGCGCCGTAGATATCATCGTGGGAGTCAATAAATACCTATCATCGGCAGACAAAGCTGTTCAAATCCGAGAAGTTGACAATGATGCGGTCCGTAAATCCCAAATGAAGAGGTTGGTGGAACTAAAATCAAAAAGAGACCATTCTAAAGTTCAATTACTTTTAAATAAACTGACTCAAGCAGCCTCAGAGTCAACAGAAAATTTGTTAGCTTTGAGCGTAGAAGCTGCACGGGAGAGAGCAACACTCGGCGAAATATCTGATGCACTTGAAAAAGTATTCGGCAGGCACAAAGCAATGACTTCCATTGTCAGTGGTATTTATAAAAAAGAAATGAAAACAGATTCATCCTTTGCTAAAGCCCGCTTGTTGGCAGATCGTTTTGCAGAGTCAGAAGGTCGTCGACCGCGTATCATGGTAGCCAAAATGGGGCAAGACGGCCATGATCGAGGTGCAAAAGTTGTGGCAAGCAGCTACGCAGACCTCGGTTTTGATGTGGATGTAGGACCCCTCTTTCAAACACCGGACGAAACAGCCAAACAAGCAGTCGAAAACGATGTACACATTCTCGGTATTTCGTCTTTAGCAGCCGGACACAAAACCTTGATTCCAGAGGTAATTAAACAACTCAAACAACTCGGAAGGCCTGATATTATGGTTATCGCCGGTGGTGTGATTCCGCAACAAGATTATTCCTTTTTGTTAGATGCCGGTGTAGCAGCCATTTTTGGACCCGGAACAAAAATCAGTGAAGCCGCGATAACAGTATTGGAGTTGTTGATGAATGAAAACGATTAGGATATAAAAAAAGGGAAATGCGATGTGCATTTTCCTTTCTGTTTATCGTTTTGCATGTAGGAGAAGTAGTGGATTAAACAGCGTGTACTTTCGGTCAAGCCATAAATTTAGTAAAAACTAACTTTCGAGTTAATCACTTGCCCCGCAATGAGCTATGACCGTCGTTACCAGCAGTATTTTATCTACTCATCTGTTTTTGTTCTACATTCATTTTGATTAGTAA
>PFUR01000030.1:0-2577 GCA_002790195.1 Flavobacteriales bacterium CG_4_9_14_3_um_filter_40_17 | reverse complement strand
TTTCCAAACGGTCCATTTACATTAATTATTCCGTTTTCAATTGTCAAATACTTATAATTCTTTTGGTAAAAGTACAGCCCTAAATACATTAGAAAAATTACAATCCATCCATAGTCAGTCCAATTGGGTTCATTTTTTTCAAAAACTCTGACAAAGAACCAAATTAACCAAACTAGTCCTATAATTAAATTCACATTCAGGTGTTTCTTTTTGTATCCTATTTTCATTTCGTAAATTTTTTACAACGTTTGCGTGAATGAAACGTTGGGGAGTTCGCAGCTACATTCCTGTCAAGGTAAACCGAAGTTTGAAGTGTGGTAGAAACTTCGAATAACCACTTATTCTTCAATGTTTTATACCGCGTGTTGCCTTTTAGTTGCTTTTAACTTATTATTTCAATGAATCCAATAATACTCATTCTTCAATAAGAATGAAATAACAAAACTCTTTACAAAATTTATAATTAATATTATTACAAATTTTGTATTTGGAATATTGATATCATTACCGAAGCCAGCACTAATTTTAATTCTGGTTGTTGTTCTAATTCAAGGTTAAACCAAACGGCGCCTTTTAAATTCCCTTCATATTTTACGGCACCAAGGGATTGTTTATTTTCAATAAATTCATAACGCAACCTAGGGAATGCAATGGAGTCGTTTTCCGAATAACTGAAAACTTTTATGCGGTTTTTTAGATCATAATCAACTTTAGTTATATAAATGGTTCGTTCACCATTACTGATAGACCCCTCTAATTGGCCATCAACACTACGTCCCAAGTTCCCATTGGTCAATAGTAAAGTCCAAATATCATTAACATTGCTACTGTTAACAATCGTTGCCTTTAGTATTGATGTGTTAGATTGATCTGAAATGGTTTGTGCTTCAATATTTGAATTCTCACCTAAAATTGATAGTATATATAACAATCTATCTTTTGTCACTAAATATTGGGATAGTTCAACAAATTCAGCCTTAACGAATGCTGAATCAGATTTTTCATTTGTTAAAGTAAAAGAGAATTTATAACCTGTTTTAGAATCATGATGTGTTTTCACATTGAGGATAAATCTCTCCTGATCAGTTATATTCCCAGTTGAAGTTAATCCGGTTTTCTTTTTTACAACTTTATAATCCCCAAAACTATACTTTTTAAGTGTTCCTGTTTTAACCGAATAATACTCTGAATTATCAGGCAGACTATCATTAATTAAAATCGTTATGGGTTGCTCTTGGGCTAAAAGAGTTGTTATTGAAAACAACATTACCAGCCAAATAATATTTGATTCAATCCGAAATTTAAATAGATATCTGCTCGTCATATTAAATGTTTTAAATTATGTAAATATAATATGATTAGAAAACTTTTTATAGTTTTAGTTTTTCCCCCAATTAAAGGCAACGGTTTTACGTATGAGCTGTGGCGCATTTTGTTACGGACTAATCCAAAAGGGAAACCCGGCAGAAAAATCCCAATGGATTTTTCGGAGTAGCCCGAACCATGCTATAGATTATACACGGCGTTAGCAAATGTTATTCCTTCATGAATTTGATTGTGTTTCCATTATCAAGTTTTATAAAATATAGTCCCTTCGTAAAATCTCGAATATTAATTTGTTCTTGGTTAGCAATAGTTCCTTTTTTAACTTTTTTACCTAAAATATCATAAATGCGATAATTCTCTATTGATAATAAACCAGAAATTTCAATAAATTCATTTGCAGGATTTGGGTACAACTTAAATTTTTTATTTAATACAAATTGATTCGTACCTAAACTTGGATCGGTAGAACGTTCATAAGCAAAACCACCACCAGCACCTCCAGATTGCCAAGAAGTAAATTTAATATCTATATAAACATCGTCTGTTATTAAATGAACAACCATATCTTGATTCACTAAACTTGGTGGATTACTAAAACTAGTGTCTTCCCAATTTTGAAAAGTCAAACTTCCTATATTGGCTGTTGTTCCAATTGCCCATTCAGTATCTGATGGGCTTAAAAAATCTGTATAATTAGCTTCGGTAACAATATTAAAAATACCTTGATTATTTGCTCTAGTTATCCATACATTGTTTGTAATTCTGTCTTGATTAACTTCCAATGTCCAATCGGCATTATTTGCTTTAGTGAAAGTGGTCGTTGGACCTGTCCAAACTATTTGAGCGTTAGTTTCATTCCCATTTGATATGAAAATTACTGTAATAATAAATAGAGTGTAAATTTGTTTCATAGTTCTAATTTTAATTATTGATATTCTTTTTTTTAATATTTGCAACTTACTTATAGGTATGACTCCATCATAATTATCTAACCATTTTAGATAGGTATATATGAAAATTTACATACTTTATTTTGGTAAATATATAAATAATTCATTATAAATCATTAAAATGGACTTTTTATTTAGTCTAAGTCTTTTGTCGTTAGGGGCGCTTAAACGGCTGTGGTTTTGCTGCTTTTGTGTGTTAACAAGCGTTTTTCATCAAAACCAATGTGCAGCAAGGCATCGCCTTGATTTAAAACGGGGGAGTGGTTTGAATTTAAAATAGAACCCTTCTGTTTGTTTATAA
>PFUR01000057.1 GCA_002790195.1 Flavobacteriales bacterium CG_4_9_14_3_um_filter_40_17 | reverse complement strand
AACCCAACAACCACGGACAGCCAGTTTAAATTTGATGCATCCTTGGTGTCTCCATCCGGAGGGCCGACGCTTCTAACATTATCCTCTCCAACTATTGACTTAAAACCTGCCTTTGATGGGGGTGAAAAAGCACTTAAAGTTGATTTTAATATCGCATTTCAAACCTTTTCTGTTGGTGTTTTAGCCCTCAAATACTGGGATGCCGATACAAGTAGTTGGGTCTTTTTCCCGGATGGTACTGCAGAGATTGAAACCCTTGGCGATTTTGCAACATGTAGCCTTATGCCTGTATCTGTTTTTCTTAATTATTCGGGCTTCACAGTCAACCAGTTGCAAAACTTCAGATACCAGTTTATAATTGACGACCCGGGTAGCCAGATAACCGGTGTATGTTTATCTGCCCCAATTGTAACTTCTTTCGCGTGTGTAGATCCAAGTGGCCTAACCACTACGGTTATCAATGTTGACAATGCTACCATTGATTGGGTAGCCAATGGATCGGAAACCTTTTGGAAAGTGCAGTATGGTTTAACCGGTTTTACACCTGTCCCATTTACAAATTTCGGCTCGGGGTTGGAAGTAAATAGTCATCCGATTGTTATATCGGGGCTGAGTCCCAATACCACTTATGATGTTTATGTTGCTGCCGATTGCGCTAATGGAGATGGAGATGTATTCAGTAATCCGATCGGCCCTTTGACTTTTACAACGGCAACATTAAGCTTAGAAGAATTTGCAATCGACCATCTAAAACTCTGCTCAAATCCTACACACGGAAAACTGGAGCTGAGTGGCGTTAACATCAATGAAATTACTATTTACAATCTATCAGGCCAACAGTTATTTAACGGGAAATTTAATACTTCAAAAGTCAATTTAGATTTATCAACTTTCAACACCGGCCTGTACTTTTTAAAAGTATTCACTGATTTTGGAATCGGCGTTTACAAAATAATTAAAAATTAGTTATTAACCTGAGTTCGATTAATCCAAAATGCATCAGTTTGAGTGAAATTCCAAGAAGAATTTTGTATCGAAAACCAGTATTTTTGGACACAAAAACCTATTCTCGATACACTTTTCTCCCAAATTCTTGGGATCAAAGCACTCGAATTGACGGTTTTTGGATTCCATCATAAAAATAATCGAACTCAGGTTATTAGTTCTTGTATTAAACCGCTCGCGGTAAAATCTAAACTCTTTAAAGATTTTTAAAGATTAAACTGTCGCAATATAAAAAGAGAGACTGCTTAAAGTCTCTCTTTTCTTTTCGTAGCGAGGACGGGAGTTGAACCCGTGACCTCCGGGTTATGAATCCGACGCTCTAACCAACTGAGCTACCTCGCCGTTTTTTCGGGTCGCAAATATAATCCTTAATTCGTAGCCTTCAAAGGCTTGCTAAAAATATTTTTAAATGTTTTTTATTCTTTAAGTTTTATATATCTTGTCGAAAATTAAATGGAATGCCTGCAAAACTAAAATTTGAATTAGAATTTACCATACGTGCCTCTCCTAGCATGCTGTTTCAGTATATTTCAACCCCTTCCGGCTTGTCTGAATGGTTTGCGGAAAACGTCAATTCACGAGGTGAAATTTTTTCATTTTTGTGGGATGGGTTCGAAGAAAAAGCCAAACTAATCAGTAAAAAGAATGATGAAAAAGTTAGATTCAGATGGCTTGAAGACGAAGACAGCAATAGTTATTTTGAAATGAAAATAGTGGAAGACGATATTACTAAAGATGTTTCTTTGGTCATAACAGATTTTTCGGAAGAAGAGGAAACCGAAAACGCAAAGCTATTATGGGAAAGCCAAATAAGTGATCTTAGGCATATTTTAGGTGCCAGCTAACTTTAACATTTTTAATTTACAATGATCAATTTCAACGGACTACTTTCTTCAAGAGAGGAATTTCGTCTTTCACTCAACAACCGCGCCTTCAAGTATGGCGATGCGCTATACGAAGATATTAAAATAGCCGGCGGGATCATCCTTTTTTGGGAATCGCATTATTTTCGTTTAATGGCTTCCATGCGGCTTTTGCGCATGAAGATCCCGGCTTACTTTGACATGGGTTTTTTAGAAAAAGAAATTCTCAAAACTTGTTCAATTCAAAAAGATGAAGCACACCTTATCCGACTAACAATCTGTCGAAAAGACAGCGAAAATTTATATGCCAAAGAGCAAAATATTGATTTTTATATAGAAACCACTTGCCATGTTGAGGCAGCATACCCGGCTTTCAAAAGTTTATTTGAAGTAGATTTATACAAAGATTTTTACGAGAATGCTTCCCTGCTTGCTACTATCAATACTTCTTCCAATCTCATTCCCATACTCTCCAAAATCTTTGCCGACGAAAACGATTTGGATGAATGCCTGATTTTGAATTCAAACAAAAATGTAATCGGCGCATCAATAGGCAACCTTTTTTTGGTGAAAGGTTATTCCGTCCTGACACCACCCGCAGAAGACGGTTGCAAAAAAGGGATATTGAGAAATGAAATCATAAAATTGATAAAAAAATCAGCACTTTATCAGCTTGAAGAAATTTCTATTTCACCTTTTGAGTTACAAAATGCCGATGAATTATTTTTGGTGCACATCAGCTACGGAATCATTCCTGTAAGCAAATACCGCAAAAAAGAATTCAACCGTCAAACTGCAGATTATATTTTGGAAAACCTCAACTTGAGCATCCAAGAAATAACCAAAGGAAAATAAACAACTTAATTCAGATTGGGGTTTTCAGGAGCGTTTGCCCAAAGCGCATAGTCTCCACCCAATCCTATCATCTGTTTTCGCCAAAACTCATCGTCCACGGCAGAAACAATGTCGGACTTGTAGGTGTTTTCAGATACTACCCACGAATTTTTGCGCAACTCTTCCTCCAACTGATTGAAGTCCCAACCCG
Organism: Flavobacteriales bacterium CG_4_9_14_3_um_filter_40_17; assembly: GCA_002790195.1. Lineage (GTDB taxonomy): Bacteria > Bacteroidota > Bacteroidia > Flavobacteriales > Flavobacteriaceae > UM-FILTER-40-17. Next base: position 82,540 of record PFUR01000057.1, on the reverse strand, counting down.
AGTAGCCTAAAAAGAATCGGATGTCATTGGGAGAAATGTGGCCTTTGTTGACTTCATCAATCACTTTTTCAAAACTTCCACCCCAAAAAACCCCGGTAGAAATCTCCAAAGATCCCTCGATCAAATCGGATCTTTTGTGGATAAAGTACATCTGATCTGAATCAACCGGACCGCCGTTGTAAACCAAAAAACCTTTCTCCGCAGACGGAACGAAATCAGTCAATTTATAGCCATTTAACTTGTTGAGTACAAACCCCACCGAACCGTTTTCGTTGTGCTCTGCCAACAAAATGACAGCCCTGCTGAAGGTTGAATCAGTGAAAATGGAAGGCTCTGCTATCAGCAAGCATCCTTTTTCGGGTTTAATTGAAATCATAAGTAAGTTGTTTTTCAATGCATTAAAATTATAAGTTTTATTGAAATAAAAAAATATTTTTTCAAAATCCGTGTGTTAAATATATAATTGGCTGGAAAAAACCTAATTTTATAACAATAAATCAATAGATATCCATTTGAATATCTTTGCTAAAAATATTTTACTTTAAAAACACAGACAAGGACTGTTTGAAATTGTGGGATTCTCGGACATTTTTAACTTCCTTGATGTTTGAAATTGGAATCAATAAAAAAACGGCTAAAAGTCGAATTTTTTAATGGAGAAAATGTTCAAGCGTTTGAAATGTTGGTGATTGAGGTGTTTATATCTCCGATTTTCTATAAAATTAAAAACCTAATTTTAATATTTCCCCAACTATCTTGTATGGTGTATTTATTCGATTCTTGATTGTACCTTCTGTTTGCATGAAAGCTAATAGATTGATTTAAAAATGCTTATGTTCATTTGTTTTGCAGTTTCCCCAACCGTTTGAATTTTAAAAACTTTAAAAACCAAACCCAAAAACTTCTCTTATCTTTGCTAAAATTCATTGAATCTTAAAATGAAAGTTTACTTAGACAATGCGGCCACAACAGCCATGTATCCGGAAGTCATCGAAAAGATGATTGAAGTAATGAAAGAAAATTTTGGCAATCCCTCTTCAACCCACAGCTTTGGCAGGAAGGCAAAAACAGCTGTTGAAACGGCCAGAAAAAACATTGCCAAATTATTGGGTGTTACACCGGGAGAAATCATTTTTACCTCGGGTGGAACCGAAGCAGACAACCAAATTTTACAAAGTGCGGTGCGTCATTTAGGCGTTCGGAGAATCATCACTTCTAAAATTGAACATCATGCCGTGACACATACGGTCGAATCTTTGGAACGCGAGTTTGGTGTTGAGGTTGTTTACCTTCCATTGCAAGCAAATAGTGAAATCGATTATCCGGTTTTAGCGTCACTTTTAAAGGGTTCTCAAATCAAAACTTTGGTCAGTTTGATGCAGGTAAACAACGAAATTGGTACGCTTTTGGACATGCATCGTGTGGGAATGCTTTGTCGCGAAAACAATGCCCTGTTTCACTCCGATACGGTTCAGTCTATGGGCCACTTTCCTCTAAATTTCAGAGAAATCCCGGTGGATTTTGCTACTGCTGCTGCTCATAAATTCCATGGTCCCAAAGGGATTGGTTTTGCCTTCGTCCGAAAAAGTACCGGCCTCAAACCTGTCATACTCGGAGGAGAACAAGAACGCGGGCTTCGCGCAGGGACGGAATCTGTTCACAACATAGTCGGCTTATCTGAAGCCTTGACTTTGTCGCTCAAAAACTTGAACGAAGAAAGAGCCTATGTATCTGATTTAAAGCATTATTTTATTGAGAAAATCCGGGAAGAAATACCACAAGCTACCTTCAACGGGCTAAGTGCGGATATGGATAAAAGTACGTACACCTTGGTAAATACCCTAATCCCGATGGAAACTTCAAAAGCCGGAATCTTGTTGTTCCACCTCGACCTAAACGGCATAGCCTGTTCCAAAGGAAGTGCCTGTCAATCAGGTAGCCAAAATGGTTCGCATGTGTTGGCGGAAATTTTACCAAAATCGCTTCAAAACCAGCCTTCTTTGCGTTTTTCTTTTTCAAAAACCAACACACGGGAAGAATTGGATTATGTGGTGGATGTTATAAAAAAATTTATTGAAAACTAACCCATTTTTCCACATTCTTCAGTTGTTATATGGTAACGGTTTGATTAAAATCAAAACCACTTTTTCCTTTTAAACAACAACACGCTTACTACGGAAAGCAAGAAGGAAAAAAATAAAATAATCCAAAAACCATATTTGTATGTTTCCAGCCCGTTTGGTACATTCATCCCGTATAAACTGGCTATCAGAGTCGGAATCATCAAAATAATAGAAATCGAAGTGAGCTGTTTCATAATGATGTTCAAATTATTGGATATCACAGAAGCGTAGGCATCCATCATGCCGCTGAGGATGTCGCTGTAAATGTTGGTTGTCTCCAATGCTTGTCGAAGCTCAATTTGCACATCTTCCAAAAGCTCCAAATCAAGTTTTTTCTGAAGGCTTTTCACATTGCGGATACGATGCAACAGTATATCATTCCCTTTAAGCGAAGTGGTGAAGAAAACCAAGCATTTTTCCAATTGCAACAAAGTTTGCAGGTCTTCATTTTTGATGGATTTTTCCAATTCTTTTTCTGCCAATTTTATTTGCAAGTTGATGCGTTTTAGGTATTTGAGAAACCACACGCTGGATGAGAGATTGAGTTTCATCACCAAATCGAGATTGCTTTCTATCTGCACATTTTTCCTGCGGCTGTAAAACGCAAAATCTGAAATGACTTCATTATCAAAAAAACAAATGGTCAACAAAATGTCTTTTTTGAAAATAATTCCCATAGGCACGGTTGAAAAGGGAAGGCTTTCGTCATCAATTTTGACGGGTAACCGCAACACACACAATCGCCAACCGTCTTCTTCATCGATACGCGGTCGTTCGTCGATATCGCCTACATCACTGTAAAAATCTTCCGGAACTTTCAACTCATTTGCCAAAAATTGCAAATCCTCGTCCAATGGCTTGCTGATGTGTATCCAACAACTACTTTCCCATTGTGGGATTTCTTCCAAACCATGACCGTTTTTGTAGTAAGTAATCATTTCGGCAAACACTTTTGAAAATTCGCTCGACAAATATACGGATTGAAGTTTTACCGCTTAAGGTTTACTTTTTATTTTTAGGTGGCATCGGCCCGCGCAGGTGGATAATTAAACCATTGAGAAAATTGCGCAAAATCTGATCGCCACATTCCATATATTTTGGATGGTCTTCGCTTCTGAAAAAAGCAGACAATTCACTGGTTGTGATTCTGAAATCGACCAATTCAAGAATTTTCACGATTTCATCATCACGCAATTTTAAGGCTACGCGCAACTTTTTAAAAATATCGTTGTTGGTCATGAATATTCAGGGTTTCAAATGTGTTGCAATCCAACCGCTAAAGTACGTCAATAATTTGAAATGAATTTTGGTTAAATTCGTAGGTGTCGCCCTTCTTTTTAGAAAGCAAGAGTTCGCCTATCGGTGAAATTGGGGAAACAGCATAATAGATTTTCCCGTCAATTTCAATTTTACCGGCACTGATAGATATAAAGTACTGAGCTGCATTGGTTTGAACCAAGCTCCCCATCCATACGTTTGCGGTGAAAATTTGGGTATTTATTTGCTTGAGTTGTTCTTTTTGCTGTATGGCTTCGGCCAAGTAAGTATTGTACTTTTCAAAATCGGTATGAAGCTTTCCCGCTCCCGAATCGTCCGACTCATCACTGCTTTTTTCCATGCTTTCAAGCGATTCTTTGATTGTGGAAAGTTCGTTTTTGTAATTGGAGATTCGTTTGTCAATATAATCCTGACAAACCTGATAGAGTTGCTCTTTTAAAGTCATGCATAAAATTTAGGCTGCAAAGTTAAACTTATTTTAATTTGAAAATGTAGCAATTTGAAAATCCTTAAGTCATCGCATCATCGAATCATCAATTACCGGGTTGGGCTCGGGATACTTCCTGAACTTCATCCATCACCCGAAGCAGGTTTTCTCCCCAAAGCCAAGCTATTTCTTTGTCTGAATAGCCGCGTTTAAGCAATTCTAAGGTTACATTCAAAGATTCGGAAGCATTGTTCCAACCTAAAACACCGCCACCGCCGTCAAAATCGGAGCTGATACCGACGTGGCCGACACCTAACTTGTTAATCAAATAATCGATGTGATCGACAAAATCGGAAACGTTCACCAAATCCATTTCCGATTTGAGTTTGTTTAATATCGGTTCAGCTGCTTTTTGTACGGTTTCAAATTTCGCAAAATAGGCTTTGCGCGTGTCGTCGTCTAATTTTTGAATAGAATCCCGTGTAAGAATGGTGATTCCGAGGCTGTCGCCAACTTTCCAATAAAGTGCTTGGCGGGCTTTGACAAATTTGTCGTTTTTAGCTTCATTTACATAAGCTCCAAAAGCTACCGTTTGTACCACCCCACCGTTTTGTTTGACTAACTCGAGTAGCTCGTCATCTAAATTTCTGCTGTGGTTGCAAAGGGCTCGCGCCGAAGAATGCGAAGCAATCACAGGAGCTTTGCTCAAGGCTATCATCTGTTTAATCGCCTCTTTGGATGGATGGGAAATGTCAATCATGATGCCCAATCGATTCATTTCCGCAACTGCTTTTTTGCCCATTTCGCTCAATCCGTTGTGAAGCCAAATACCATCGAGCTCGCCGGTATTGGAATCGCTGAATTGACTGTGACCGTTGTGTGCCAAAGACATGTAGCGCGCACCGAGTTTATAAAATTTTTCAATATTTTTTAAATCTGTCCCAATCGGGTAAGCATTTTCAACGCCGATCATGGCCACTTTTTTTCCATTGCTCACAATCCGTCTGACATCTTTCGAACTCAAGGCGAGTTCGATTCTCTCCGGAGCATATTCTTCACAAAGTTTATGAATGACGGTGAACTTGGCCATGGCGTTGGCGTAAGCTGCTTGATAACCTGTCGGCGTGAGCTCGCCTTGGCCGGTATAAACAATCATCCAACTGACATCCAAACCGCCTTTTTCCATTTTCGGCAGGTTGACTTGGGTGTCCAAATTTTGTGTGTAATTATGGTCTATGGTGAAATTTTTCACATCGATGTCGTTGTGGGTGTCGATGGTGATGATGCTGTCGTGCAATCGTTTGGCGTGTTCTTCAAGAGAAATTGGTATTTCGATAGGCGTATCTAACAAAGCGGTTGATTCCATTTTTTTTTCCGGTTGTTTACAAGCGGTTACCGAAGTTAAAACAATCATTAACAGTAGTTTATATTTTTTCATGCCTTTTGTATTTTTATATAAAATGTCATTGAAGTTTTAAAAGTAAAAAAACAATGGCATATATCGATGCTTTTTTTGAAAATCAACGTATTTCATTTTTTCATAGGAATTATATCAAAACCTCTTTGATTGGGGAAATCATAGCCACAGTGTTTTTTTATTATATTTCAAAATGGTAAAATTGTTAAAATAATTGTACGTTGAATAGATTTAAAAACACAATGAACCATAGATTTAACAATTTATAAACTTAATGGAATCTAAAAATAGAGAAATTTGAAGAAAATAACTTTTTAAATTGAATTGATATGAAGAAAATTTATTATTAGATTATTGCCATCGTCGCCACAGGTATTTGTGGTTGCCAGCCGGAATCAGCAGATTCAGTCTTGGCTGAAAATCAATCTCCATTAGAGATTCTTCAGGCCAATTTCACTCTTGACACTATGGATGATCCGGTTGGGATTATGAAGGGCAATCTGAATGTAGTTTGGAGTAGCTATAAAGTTTATCCTTTTGAAGCGGTAACTTGTTATGAGTTTGGATTACAGCAACTTGTTAAAACAAATGCAGAGGATGGAATTGGAAAAACAGATTCGTTTACGCTCACTGCATTTGTGGATAGCCAAGGTAAACCTCATTACTATATCTCACGGTTCATGTCTTACGATGAGTCCGGTAATTCACCTGAATATTTTAATTTAGGTGATTTTACGGGGATGAATTATCTTTACGGCATGGATGGAAAATTATCGTTGATGCAATTTGTAAAAAATGGAGTGGCACAGTCAACAGTTGTAGATATATCCGAATCAATAGAAGGGCTACCTACAATACCTGAGCAGTGTATGCAAAAGGCTCCGATGAATAGTGCTACTTGTACGGATTCTCTCAATTGCGCCTTGGAATTTGATCGAAACGGCGGTAGCGGCGGAGGCGGTTGTGGTGGATCGGGTGGTTGATTTGGCGGGTATATTTTACAAACAACCAATTATTTTATTACACAGATTGGTATATGAACAGGGGCAACGGCAACTGGGAATATCAAAATAGCCAATACAATGGATCATCCTCAGAATATGTATGGGTAAGTTCCGGTACATCAAGTGGATACAGTAAGAATGCTTACACCTACGGCGAAAGGGATTACGCGACGAATAGCGAACGTTACCTTGATGAAAGGCCCGACAAAAAACCGGACTACGAATTGTTGGTGGACAAAAAGAAACTGAGGGAACAATATCCCTGTGTGTATGAAGCCCTTATGGGATTGGTAAGATATACGAACGACCCCTTGAAGCCTGAGATATTTCAGGAGGCTATAATCCGGCAGATTTTGAACAACCGGCCACGCTTACGGAGTTTATTCTTTCGGTATTTAATTCTTCCAGAGAATATGATTATGTAATACAGGTTGGCGATATAGGGGATAAAGCAAATGCCCAAACGACCCAGAAAAAAACTGCCATAAAAACAACCTATATCACGACTGTATCAGCAATATATGCAAAAAAAGCAACCAGGCTTTCAATGGCGAGGACATTGATACATGAGTCTTTACATGCTTATTTTTTAAAGTTGGGGTACATCGGCTCAGATTTTTTGTCAAACCTTAACACTATTGCCATTGAAAAGGGATTTATTGGTCCAGGTTCTCTAAACGATGCACATCACGAATTTATGGCTGCCTATGTTACTGCCATGGCCGCTTCCCTAAAAAGATGGGACACCACCAACGGCTCAGGTGGTACTTTGGGCGATGATTATTACACATCCATGGCTTTTGGTGGATTAATGATTGAAGCTAATCCAAATGATGGTTTTACTTTCAATGATGCTGCAAAGGCTTTGATAAACAATCCGAAAAAGGAAAATGAAATACTTCAAATTATATTCAATGAACAAGAAGGAAACACAGACGCTAAAGGGGAAAAATGCGATTAAATTATTGCTTATTACTCATATCTTGCTTTTTATAAATGTAACTTCAGTGCAATCGCAAACTTGGCTCTATGGAAGCTATAAAAACAACGAGGGCATACAATTAGGAGATATTTATGCTTACTATACATTCACAAAGCAAGGGACTTTCGAATTTCATCAGGGTGGTGATTTTGGAGACTATGGCTATGCAATAGGATCTTACCAAATACAGGACAACCTGCTGCTTATGGAATACACCACCGAGCCTACTTTGATAACTACCGTAGAAAAGCGGATTTGGGATACCTTTTGAGATTCCATAACCGTTAGATTTAAAGAAATAGACCCAGAAAGTGATTGTAATGGTTTCTGTAGTTATGTACATTACCAAAGCAAGATTTATCAGAAGGAAAAAGGTAAAGACTTAGAAATTAAATTTAAAGAACAAAAAGAACCGCTTGTGTTTCTAGTTGTAGATTACTTGTTGAATAGTTTTTACATTTCCGTGTCGGGTAAAAGAAGTTCTGAGATAAGCATCAAAAGACATTTTAAATGGAACAACCCCTTACCTTATTCAGGCTTTACCCAAAGAGCCAAAATATTATCTGTAAAAGACGGTTTGGTTACTGCAATAGAATTTGAGGATGGGGCAAAGATTTTTTTGCAGGAGTAAAAATGTTTTAAGTTTCTATCAACAATTTAAAAACTTTTTTCATCCTATTCTCGTTAAGTGTAGCCCTCTCAATAGATTTAGATTAAACAGCAACCGCATACTCGAAAATCTGTACGTTACTTTTCAGGCGTTCGCAGACGATGTTCATCATGCGCTTATTCAACGCCGATGAATTTTGAATGTAATGAAGGTATTCATCCAAGGTAAACTGACCGATAATCATTCCTTTGATGGAATTTCTAAACTTGATGTCTTTCTGAATCGCGTTTTCAATATAATGCAGTTTTCGTTCCGGCGTCAGGGTGTAAAAAACATTTTTAAGCTTGGCTGCATAATTCCTGAACACTTCAACAAGCAAATCGTTTTGGAGTTTGATAATGGGTCGAAGGGTTTGATTTTGAAACCTTTCATCCGCTGTCATTTGGCTGTTTAGAATAATCCCCTCTATGTTGGGGCGCATTGCCAACAGTTGTGTGTCACGTGTTTCCATGAGTTTTTTATAAAATTACATATTTTATAAACAGTCACGATTTCAATAGTCGGAGAGTTTTTAACGATGTTGTCAACAATTTAGGTGTTTGGCCTAAGCTTGGGTAAATATAAAGCATCAAAAAAATATTGATTTAAATCCTGCGTTTAAAAAAACCGATTTGCTAACCTACCCATCTAACGAATTGAGAAATATTGAAATAAACAAACCACTTTCATACTTTTTTTTATTCTGTTTCTCCAAAAAAACACTCAATTTAGCTCTTAGTGCTTAGTTACCGTGAACATTTTTCGTTGCAGCCCAATCCCTTTCAGCGTCAATGATTTCCATCCTTTTGGAAGAATCGGGTTTTTCTGAACGATGCCTTGATCGGTAATGTCTAATCCACCAAAGCCGAATAAAACAATTTGAAGCATGCCGCCAGCGCCGGTAGCAAAATAAGGATTGTCGCTCGTTGCTGATTCGGCCAATGCGCCAAATGGAGGCCTTTTATTGGGTTCATACGATTTTTTAAAGAGGCGATAAGCTTCATCCGGATTTCCTAATCTGGCGTATAAAACCGCAAAAATAGAGGCTCCCATCGCCGGCCCTTCGTGTGATATGCGAGGTTCATAATATTTTAAATCTCTCAGCACAGCTTCTTTTTCGGTAACGATGTGTAGTGGGTATGAAAGCAGATTGGCATCGGCCTGTTTGATAATCTCCCCCTTGTAAGTACTGTTTTCTTTGGTTGTCCCGTCCTCAAATTTATGAATCACAAGTTTGGATGCATAATCACTCCAATCCGGGTTTGGGATTTTGCCAATTTCGTTGGCAGCTTTTACGGCAAATTGAAGTGCTGTAATCGCCGAGCCGTTTGTGAAAGCATTGTCGTCGATATTCGCGATAAATTCGTTGGCTCCCACCACATTTTTGATGGAGTAACTGCCATCCTGGTTTTGAACCGACCGGCTCACCCAATAATCAGCAATCTCTTTGAGCATGGGATAACCACGTTCTTCCAGCCATTTTTTATTTTTGGACACGCGGTAATAATTCCAAAAAGCGATGGCTACATCCGCCGTGATGTGGTGTTCAAAAGTTCCGGTCAAAGCCCATGAAGGCGTGGCTTCCTCTCCGGTATCATCGCTTTCCCAAGGGAACATGGCTCCTTTGTAACCAAAATTGATTGCTTTTTGTTTGGCTTTTTCTATCCGATCCGAGCGATAGTTGACCAATGAGCGCGCAATATCCTGATTTAAAAGCAAAAGCGGGGGAAACATCCACAATTCGGTATCCCAAAAAATATGGCCGTTGTAGTTTTGAGAGGACAATCCCATCGGAGCAATGCTCAAATTGGAGTCGCCGCGCGAAAAAGCGTACAAATGATACAAGGCCAAGCGCACGTCCAATTGCGATTGTAGATCACCTTCTATGATGATATCTCCTTCCCAAAGCTGATCCCAGAGGCGGCGGTGTTCGGTCAATAAAGCATCGCGAGAAGTGAGCAGGTTAAATATAACGAACCGTTCGGACTCGCCCTGTGGATCGTCAAAATCTTGCGTTGAACATTCGGCGGCTGTCCATGCAAAACGATAAGGAACATTTTTTTTGAGCTTGTTTTCAAACGAGAGTTGGTTGTTGTAATCGGATATTTTACGGTGTTTTAATTCGGGGCGTTGGTGTTGGCGGGACGAATTGATGTCATGCCAAACAAAGGTTGCAGATGTTGAAACCACGTGCCTGCCCAATCGGCTGGTGGCTACAGTTTGCAAAATTGGCATGGTGGTTTCTAAATCTTGAAGTACACGAAACGTACTCAGCGGTTTGTGGTATTCTTCGGGCGTTTCTATCTTTCCGGTAACTTCGATTTGGATGTCTTTTTTTGGAATAATATTGAAATCAATGTATCCACTGTATTGCACATTGCGTAGCGTATAAATCGTGTAAGAGACTTCTGCTTTGTCTTTGAAAGTGAAAGCCGTTGTGAATGCGGCTTCTTTCATGTTGAGCGTTTGTTTCCAATTGCTAATATTGGCTTGGGTGATACGCTCTCCATCGATGGAAATTTCCAAATTTCCAAAATTCATACCCAATAATATTTTGCTCACACCCAAATTGGATTCCTTGTCATATACGTTGTTTAGTATAATCGATTTGACTTCAAAAGGTTTGTCATCGGGAAGTATGCCAATGCGCCCGTTGGCGGAAACGATACCGGTGTATTGATTGACTTTTCCGCTGCTTACAGACCAACCGTCTGATTGGGCTTGGGAAGCCAAAGAAAACAAGAATATGAATAGAATATAAAAATTTTGAAAAGACCGGAAGGATAGAGAGCTAATGGGTTTCATTAATACAGGTTTTTAATTTTTGATAAAAATAAGGAATGTTTTTGAACCATGGATGGTTTTTACAAGCCTAAATTTGCAAAGCATCAGTATTGTGGTTTCTGGTTTAATTTTTTTTGTTTGTAATTTGAATTATAATTCATACCCTTTGCTATTGGCAGACAGTTTAATTATTGAAAATCAAAATTACTTGTAACATTTCTTTAACTTTGTAAACCAATACTTAAAATTTAACCTAAAAAACTTATTATGGAAGAAATTCAAAATCCCAAAACATCCAAACACGCGCTTAATTTCGGAATTTTGTTGGGTGTGGTATCTGTCGCACTCAGTGTTACTTTATATGCACTCAATATGCAATTTGAAGGTGGTTGGTTTGTAACCTTGATATCCATTGCAATTACAACCGTAATATTAGCTTTGGCGATGGCTCAATTTAAGAAAGAAAACCAAGGTTGGCTCAGTTTATCCGAAGCCTTAAAATTAGGGCTTGGAGCAGCTTTGATAGCCGGACTTATTTCAGCTATTTATCAATTGGTATTGACTCAGGTAATCGATCCAGAATACATGAATAAACTAGCCGATTTTCAGTACCAAAAAATGATTGAGTCCAATCCGGAAATGACTCAAGAACAATTGGATATGTCGGTAAACATGATGAAAAAGTTCTCATCCCCCTATATTGTTTTTCCGGTTACGATAATTATGAGTCTTTTCTTCGGTTTCATCATTTCTATGATTCTCGGCCTAATCATGAAAAAACAACCGGCTCAAAACTAATTTTTATCAGTACTTTTGACCCAATCAAAGGTTAAAACATTACATGCAACTATCGGTCGTCATCCCGCTTTATAATGAAGAAGAATCTCTGAAAGAACTTCACGGTTTGCTGTCAAAAGTGTTGCAAACGCAAGGATATACTTACGAAATTTTGCTGATAGATGATGGCAGCACCGACAAATCGTGGAATCAAATAAGCCGATTAGCCGTTACAGACCCGCATGTGCGCGGATACCGGTTTTCTAAAAATTTCGGCAAGTCGCAGGCACTGCACTTGGGTTTTAAAGAAGCGTGTGGAGAAGTAGTCATGACGATGGATGCCGATTTGCAAGACAACCCGGAAGAAATCCCTGCTTTTGTCGAGTTGATTACCCGGCAAAATTATGATTTGGTGTCGGGGTGGAAAAGAAAACGGTACGATTCTTTTTTTGCTAAAAACCTACCGTCCAAACTGTTCAACTGGGCGGCTCGAAAGACCTCCGGATTGAAACTACACGATTTTAATTGTGGCATCAAAGCATACAAAAATGAAGTCGTCAAAAACGTAGATGTTTTTGGTGAAATGCATCGGTACATTCCGGTTTTAGCCAAGAACGCAGGTTACACAAAAATTACTGAAAAAATAGTGCAACACCAATCGAGAAAATACGGACAAACAAAATTTGGCATGGAACGGTTTATCAATGGATTTTTGGACTTGGTCACGATTTGGTTTCTATCCAAATTTGGCAAACGCCCGATGCATTTTTTTGGTGCGTTGGGCGTGCTCATGTTTCTATTCGGTTTTATAGCCGCGGCCTACATTGGTGGAATGAAAATATACAAGCTCATTTATTTGTATGAACCCGCACGCTTGGTGGCAGACGACCCGTGGTTTTATATCGCGCTGACTTCCATGATTTTGGGTGTGCAATTTTTCCTTGCCGGTTTTATTGGTGAAATGATTTTGCGCAATGGAAAGCAAAAAGAACGATACCGGGTAGCCGAAAAAATCTAATTTTAGTCAAAAGCCAATAGACGTGTAAGTTTTTAGTCTTTAGCCTTTAGTTTTTAGTGCTTAGTATTTAATTATTCAACCCTCAAGATTTACTCAAAACTCAAATAAGCCAGCAACCAGTAACCTGTAATCATTTCAAACTTTGCAGTTAATCAAGAAAATAACTAGCCCGCAGAACGATTTGGTTAAATATTTAATCAGGTTGCAGGAAAAATCTATTTTCAGAAAAAAAGAACAACTTTTTTTGATAGAAGGAATCCGCGAAGTTGTTTTGGCTAAAGAGGGTAAGTACGAATTCGATAAACTGCTTTTTTGTCCGGATATATTTTCTGGAATTGATAATTTTATCAAGCAGGTTTTACCCGAAGTAGAAATCATTGAAATTTCTCTTTCTGTTTATCAGAAATTGGCCTATCGCTCAAATACGGAAGGTATATTGGCCGTTGCTAAAATGAAACCAAACACCTTGGAAGAGCTCCGTTTTGAAACAAAAAATCCGCTGGTTTTGGTGGTTGAGTCCCCCGAAAAACCGGGAAATTTAGGAGCTTTGTTGCGTACTGCCGATGCCGCCGGCATAGATGCGGTAATAGTGGGCAACCCGGTTTCCGATTTTTACAATCCCAATGTCATCCGATCGAGTGTGGGAACGGTTTTTACCAATCATTTGGCGATGGCTTCAACATTGGAAGTGATTGCTTTTCTTAAACACCACGACTTCAACATATTTGCGGCAGCACTATCAGCCTCCGAGCCTTATGATTTGCAAAATTATACGGAATCTACCGCTATTGTGGTCGGCACGGAAGCTACAGGGCTTTCCCAACCTTGGCTCACGGCATCTTTCAAAAATATCATAATCCCGATGGAAGGCGCCATTGATTCACTTAATTTATCCGTTTCGGCATCAATTTTAGTTTTTGAGGCCAAACGGCAACGGGGATTTAGCCGGATTTGAATCAGAAAATAACCCCTGGGTTCATATTTAGGTTATTTGCCTTTCTTGAATTCCAATCGGACGGGGTGGTTTTTTAACTCCTCTAAATATTCTTCCATCACAAAAGATTTATTTTCAAAGGCGGGATGCACATTTTTCTTGTTTTGAATGCGCAACAAGCTTGTTATATAACGCCTCGCTGCTTCTTTCGATTCTAAAATCAGCCCCGGCACCGGCACACTGTTTCCTTCTTCGTCTTTAGCTACCATGGTAAAGTAAGACGAATTGCAATGCCTGCAAATGCCTTTGCGAATGTCTTCGGATTCTACCCGGATGCCTATCACCATAGAAGTCCTGCCTACATAATTGACAGAGGCTTTCAAGGTCACCAATTCGCCAACCTCAATCGGATTGAGGAAATCTACCCGCTCAACGCTTGCTGTCACGCAATAACTTCCCGAATGTTTGGATGCACAGGCAAAGGCAATCTGATCCATTAAAGACATGATATAGCCGCCATGGATTTTCCCACTGAAATTGGAATGAGAGGGAAGCATCAACTCAGAAAGTGTAATCGCTGAATCTGAACAGCGTTTGTAGGTTTTTTCCATTGAATCTATTGATTTTAGGGTTTTGAGAAAGTAAGAAATACTTTAAGGGCTCATAGGTTAATCGTAATTCTTGCTAAAACTTAACACAAACGGCTCAAATCTTTTGTCGAATGAAGAAAATAGTGTTTCATCTCGCTATTTCAGAAAATATCTTCTTCTAAAAAAACGAACGAAAACAAATAAAATAAATGGGCAAAAAGATGGAATTAATAGGTTGATAACCTGATAATTTTTTCCACTTTTTTCAATTTTTTCAACATCCAAATAGCTTATGCGATATTGCTTGTTTCTGAGTTTTAAAGGTGTCAAATCATCTAAGAGATAGTTCACTGAATTGAGTAAAAAATCTTTGTTGCCATAGCGGTTTCCAGTCCATTTATCAAAGCCTAGCGGCAGGGATTTCCCTTTATCCAATTGTGATTTGAAAATGTCACCATCTGAAATAACCAACATTTTCGACTTTTTTCCGGTAGATTCAAATGTAGCCAATGGAAAAGGTAAAACCCGGTTTTTATAAGCCGAGGTGAAGGTGCCTTCTAACAATACGGCTACCGGAAAATTTCCCGGGCCGTAATCATCGCTTTCTGTATTGGCTATGGTCTTGGAAATGTCGATAACCACAGGTGCCCCCACTAATTTTGCCAGCATCGAACTTTGCAACAAAATTGTTTTTTTGATTTGGTTGGGCAAAGTATCAATCGATCCGGCAAATTCAAATTTTACTGTTTCAACCCGACTGGTTATGGCGTGGTTTTGATCCGGGATAATCAAGGGAGAATAAACCCACGGAACTGAATTATAGCGTGTTGCATCACCTTCGCCGGAGGTCAAAACAATAGGGGTAGCATATTTGTCTTTGATTAAATTAGAATTGATACGAAGACCGTATTTGAAGAAAAAATCAGCTAAATTTAAGTCTTCGGGTATGCTCAGCATCTGTCCGGACGAGTTGTAAAGGCTGTCTAATTCTGCATTAACTCCATCGAGGCTCCAAAGCATCCTGCCGCCATTCATTACGTATTGATCCAAAACAAGCTTTTCTGCTTCTGAGAAAGCTTCGGTGGGTTTTGCCACGAAAACCAAATCATATTTTTTGATGTCTTCTAAGGTTTTGTAAGGGTTTTTGGCAACTGAATCCAACGTAAAAGGAGCTAAGTTGTAGAAATCCCTTAAGGCACTTAAACCATTTATTAAATAACGATCATCCAATTCGCCATTGCCTTTTAACACGGCTATCGAAGGATATTTTTTCAAAAAGAGCTGGTTCAGTTTGATGCTGAAATGGTATTCTAATTGTTCAACTGAAACGGATACTTGCGCATCATCCTCTGTAAAAGGTTTTTCGGCCAACAGGTTGATGTTTACCACTTTTTTATTGTCAATGGAGGCTACCGCCCAAGGGAAAATGATGGTTTGTGAAAGTTTTCCTTTCTTTTGTTCGCTTATTTGGATGGGTTGCAATCCGAAACCGATGAGTCTGTTTACCACCTCTTCAGATACATCTTCGTCTTCCAGCGGATTGATAAAATTGAAGGATATCAACGGATTGACGGTTCTGAATTCTTCCAAAATCTGCTTCGTTTCCGTTTTCAGTTTACGATAGGATGCCGGTAAATCGCCTCCCAAAAAAACATCGATATAAATTGGTTTGTCAGCTATTTTCAACAAAGCCGCAGTCTCTTCAGAAAGTGTGAACCGCTGATCTTTGGTAAAATCAAACCGATGATAAAATCGGTTGGAAAATAGAACAACTAAACCGACTCCAATCAAGATTTTCGCCGTATTCAAATAAACCTTTTTGGGATGGTAGCTGAATTTGATTGAGATGAGTGCAAAACAAATCCATAAAAAGAAAGTTGTTAAACAGCCAAAATAAACCAAGCTCCGCGAGTCCAAAACTCCTTTTCCTATACTGTCTATGTGATATTTGATACCCAGATTTTCAACAAAGAATTCATAACTACCGAAGGAAAAGAGTTGAATCAACTGCTCAAAACCAAAATAAAAGAAAAATGAAAGTATAACAGCAAAGACAAACGAAAGCAACTGATTGCCCGATAAAAGGCTGCAAAAAACACCCAGAGCACTCAAGGCCGCTGAAAGCAGAATCAAACCAAAATAGGAAGCTGTGGCAGCACTCACATCTAAGTCTTCAGGATTGAGTGCCAATTTCCGGATGGCGTAACAATAGAGTAGCGTAGGCAGAAAAGTGAATACAACAACAGTCCAAACGGATAAAAACTTATTGAAAACCAAATTAAACGCACCGATTGGTTTACTTAATAGGAGTTGGAGCGTGCCGGTTTTTTTTTCTTCCGAAAAACTTTTCATGCTCATGGCGGCTGTTAGGAAAATCATCAGCCAGGGTGCCAATTCAAAAAACAAGCCCAAGTCTGCAAAACCCGAATTGAGCAAATTAAAAGGACCTTCGATTACCCATAAAAACAATCCGGTTGCCAACAAAAAAACAGCTATCACCAAATAGGTTGAAATAGAAGAAAACAACTCTGAAATTTCTTTTTTATAGACGGCAAAATTCATTGGCAAAAATTAATCGACTTTTTTAAATTCGGATAAGCTCCAAGCCTGAGGTTTGTCTTCAAAAAGTGCCTTGGTATATGACCAAACCTGATTGAAGAGTTCAGATTTTCTGTAGTTTTCTAAGGCTGCTTCATTTTCCCAAAAACTATAAGTAAAAAACACGTTGGGAAAATTTATATCCCGATACAGTATCAAGCCCTTGCAACCAGTAAAATGCCGGATTTGATTTTTGTTCACATCGAAGTGATTCAAAAAAGTACCGACTTCGTCTGTTCTGAAATGCATTTTTACGATTCTTGTAAGCATGGTATTTAAATAAAATTGATGGTTACCGTATCCCAATAATTCAATCCCAATAGGGAAGAAGCACCCCCGACGGTTTGTAAATTACTTCTAAAAATTGCCAGCTCCAAATAACCCGAACTGTTGAAAATTGCCAACTTTTCGCCATCGTAATTTCGGTCTTCCTTCGGAATATTAAAATCAATAAAATCGGAATACTTATCATGGATCTTTTTGATTTTGACACTTCTCACACTCAGTATATAGTCTCTGTTTTGACCGATTTTCTCAAACAATGACCGATGAATATTGCTCACCACATTTCCGTAATTGTCAATATAAATAACGGTTCCGATAATTTGATTTGCCTCATTGTTAACAACGGGGATGAGACCGCGGGATTGTTTCATCTCAAAAATTTCTTCTCCCAGTGAATCGATAGGTTCACCGTTTATGAGTTTACAAGCCGTATCAACAAAAACTTCCAAAACGGGAAAGTTACTTTTTGCTGACATTGGATGTTTGAGCTCGATTATTTTTTCAGGCTTTTCTTCTGTGATGATTAAAGAAAGGAGGCCGTTGTTTGCACAGACAAAATAATGTCCGTTGAGCAAAACGGCCAGATGTTTATTTTCAACCGTATATTCCGAATCAATACCGATGATATGAACGGTGCCTTGGGCAAAATGTTTGTAAGTGTTTTTTAAAATGTAAGAAGCTTCCGCACAGTTGAACGGAGAGACTGTGTGCGAGATATCAACAATCCGGACAATATCTGATTTGGAATAAATAGCCCCTTTAACTGCCCCGACATAGTGATCTTTCTCTCCAAAATCAGTAGTCAAAGTTATGGTTGGCATAAATAAATTGTTGATAGTTTTTCAGTTAACGACCATAAATTATCATTAACTTTGTTGTGCAAATCTAAGAAAACTTATCTTTTAAATTTACCTTAAAAACAACTCATTTGAACGAACTTATCATTGAACTCACCGAAGTAAGCCCCAGAGATTTTTTTGGCCAAAATAACGTTAATATTCAAAGCATCAAAAAGTATTTCCCTAAACTTAAAATCATAGCCCGGGGCAACAAAATCATCGCTTTAGGAGATGAAGATGTCTTGGAAGAGTTTGAAATAAAATTCGACAAGCTCACGTCCTATTTCGGAAAATACAACAAATTGGACGACACGGTCATCGAACGCATCCTTACCGAAGTGAACCACAGCACAGAAGAAGCAGATTACGATCAAGTTCTTTTGCACGGCGTGAGCGGAAAACCCGTGAAACCCATGACACCTAATCAGGTGAAATTGGTGCAGATGATTAAGGAAAAAGACTTGGTTTTCGCTGTGGGACCTGCCGGTACGGGAAAAACCTATACGGGTGTTGCCATGGCAGTCAAAGCGCTCAAAGAGAAGCAAGTTAAACGGATTATTTTGACTCGCCCCGCGGTTGAAGCTGGTGAAAATCTCGGTTTTTTGCCCGGCGATCTCAAAGAAAAACTCGACCCCTATATGCAGCCTCTCTATGACGCGCTCCGCGATATGATTCCTCCGGAAAAATTGGTTGCCTATCTCGAAACGGGCGTAATCCAAATAGCTCCGCTCGCCTTTATGCGCGGGCGCACACTCGACCATGCTTTTGTCATACTCGACGAAGGCCAAAACACCACCCACGCGCAGATGAAAATGTTCCTGACCCGGATGGGGAAAAGTGCTAAGTTCCTCATCACCGGCGACCCCGGGCAAATTGACCTGCCACGCCGTGTAATCTCCGGCCTCAAAGAAGCTTTGCTGGTTCTTAAAGATATTGAAGGCATCGGAATCGTATTTTTAGATGATAAAGATGTCATCCGGCATCAATTGGTAAAAAACATCATTGCTGCTTACAAGCATATTGAAAACATTGAAACATCGTGAGGGAAATAATTATTTGTCATGAAATTACCAAATCTGTAAAAACCCGTTTAATCTGTGTCATCAGTTTTCTATAATTAAATTCGTTTTCGATAAATACATAAAAAAAATAATGCAAACCCTCACCCAAACCCGTTTTAATTTCCCTCGGCAAAAATCTGTATATCACGGCAAAGTCCGGGATGTTTATAACATAGACGGCCGCATCCTTGTGATGATTTCCTCTGACCGTATTTCCGCTTTTGATGTTGTTCTCCCGAAAGGAATTCCCTACAAAGGGCAAATCCTGAATCAAATTGCGACCCGATTTATGAACGAAACATCCGATTTGATTCCCAATTGGCTTATCAGCACCCCCGACCCAAATGTGGCGGTTGGTCATTTGTGTAAACCCTTCAAGGTGGAAATGGTTATCAGAGGTTATCTTTCAGGCCACGCCGCCCGTGAATATGTGGCAGGCAAACGCGCTTTGTGCGGTGTAGCCATGCCCGAAGGGATGTCTGTCAATGATGCTTTCCCGCGGCCTATCATCACACCGACTACCAAGGCAGACCAAGGGAAACACGATCAGGATATTTCGAGGGAGGAGATTTTGTCGCGGCAAATTGTGTCCGAATCCGACTACCTTCAATTGGAAGATTACACCCGGAAACTCTTCGCTCGCGGGACAGAAATCGCCAAAAAGCGCGGTTTGATTTTGGTCGATACCAAATATGAATTCGGGAAAACCACAGACGGAAAAATAGTTTTGATTGATGAAATCCACACCCCTGATTCTTCCCGCTATTTCTATGCCGAAGGTTATCAAGAAAGACAAAAAAACAAACAAGAACAGAAGCAACTTTCCAAAGAGTTTGTGCGTCAATGGCTTATAAGTAATGAATTTAGTGGAAAAGAAGGGCAAAAAGTCCCTGAAATGACAGATGATTATGTACAAAGTGTTTCCGAGCGTTACATTGAATTGTACGAACAAATCATGGGTGAAAAGTTTCAAAAAGCACCGATAGACAACATTCAAAAAAGAATTGAAGAAAACGTAATTGCCTTTTTATCTAATCAAATATAATGCGAACCAGACCCCAAATCTTTCGGGTTTGAAATAAGTTCGAAAAGACTAAAAACGGCAAAAAATGTTGTTAAATACTATCTACATGTTTGATAAAATCATTTTTATTGGACAATATTTTTAAAAGGGAAAAACCATCGTTTAGAGTGTAGAAAAAAGGCCTCTTTATTAGTTAACGAAGATTTTTTTTTCATTTTTTGCCGTGATTTGCGGGAAGATTATACCATACGATGCATTAGTCATCATCATGATAATCTCACCTATTCTAAATTAAATAGTCTTTGAAATATTAGGTATAATACTCCTTTACAATCGCTTCTGTTTCGGATAAGTTTTTAAAGACTTCATAGGTTTTTCCCTGGGTACGTAACGCGCCGAGTGTGTTGGCAAATTGAGCAGCTTTCACAGGGTCGTTATAGACCGCAAAACCATAAGCCAAACCGCCTGCAAACGAATCGCCACAACCCGTGGTATCGATTACTTCTTTAACGGGGACAGAAGCGATCCACTCTTTGCGAACTTTGCTGTTTTCCAAAAAATAAGCTACACAACCTCTAGAATCTAAGGTGACATAAAGCACACGAACACCTTTGTTTAATACATAATTGGCAAAATCGTCTAAATGTTCGGTATTGTGCTCATCATAATGACCCATTTCTTCAATCGTGTATTCGTTTTTAAACCAACAACACTGCGACTCTTCAAGGTTCATTTTCAATACATCAATATAAGGAAGCCACTCGTCGCGGTCTATCCAAAATTTGCGTTCCCGGCTGCCGTTTATATTCATCGAAGTCGTCGGCCCATGCGCATCAAAAATAACAATCCCTTGGCTGTTTTTTTTAATATACTGAAGCGTACTCAATGAAATTTCAAAATCAGTAATCGGCACAAAAACAAACGCATTGGCATCCATAAAAGAGGCAACATCTTCCGGCAATATCGGATTCATAAAAGCAGTCTGCTTCTCAAGCCGATTATTTTGATCCAAAAAACGCAACTCGATGACCGAACCCCTGTCTTGTTTACAACAAAGCCCCGAAGTATCAATGTTTGCATAATCTTTGAAAAGATTGACCACAGCTTGATGATCTTTTTTATGCAGGTGGGATATGGGTATGACCTGCCCGTTTTCCTCCAATAATTTAGCTAGTGCTATGGTCGGATGGGTGGCACAACCATATTTCTGTATGGTTTCATTTTTGTAAGTGAGGATGGTATCTCTTGGAATTGGACCAATTACAGCTATTTTGTACATATGAAATTTGATTTAAACTTTATTATTATGCCGATACCTGACGCAGCTACACTGACTACTGATTGCGAATTCGAAAAAAATTCGAACTTGAATAACAAATATATCAAAATTCGATGGATATTATTGTCAAAAAAATTGAGGAAACAACTGTTAATTATTTTTCCCTTTTGAGTTTTGAACAATTCTCATTAATATTCTCATTAGTTAAATAATCAAAAATAGAAATCTACATTTTTTAAAATATCCGTAAATTGCGTTCATAATATACACAGTTTGATTGCTATCAAACATTACAACAATTTAAAGGTTTGAATCATCGAACATTACAAAATATGCAACAAATAACACCTTATAAAACCAAGCAAAACGTACGCATCGTTACAGCAGCTTCGCTTTTCGACGGGCATGATGCAGCCATCAACATCATGCGACGCATCATTCAGTCCACCGGCGTAGAAGTAATTCATTTAGGACATGACCGAAGTGTGGAAGAGGTAGTGCATACTGCCATTCAGGAAGATGCACACGCCATCGCGATGACCTCTTACCAAGGCGGGCACAATGAATATTTCAAATACATGTTTGATTTGCTTCAGCAAAAAGGTGCACCCCAAATCAAAATATTTGGTGGCGGAGGCGGAGTGATTCTTCCCGAAGAAATCAAGAGTTTGATGGATTATGGCATCACGCGAATTTACACACCCGATGACGGCAGAGCGATGGGATTGCAAGGAATGATTAATGATTTGGTTGAAAAGGCCGATTTTAACTTGCGTGAAATCCCACCGAACATTGACCTCAAATCAGCCTTAAAAAACAAACATAAAAACATCATTGCCCGTTTGATTTCATTGGCAGAAAACGAACCTGAGACTTTTCATAAATTGTTTACTAAGATTAAAAAACCAGCCAAAAAATCCCCCGTGTTGGGTATCACAGGAACCGGCGGTGCGGGAAAATCTTCCTTAATTGATGAGCTCATTCGACGATTTATAGCCGATTTTCCGGATAAATCCTTAGGTATCATCTCGGTCGATCCGTCCAAGCGTAAAAGTGGTGGTGCCTTATTGGGCGACCGTATCCGAATGAATGCGGTCAACCACCCAAATGTGTATATGCGTTCGTTGGCAACGCGCCAATCTAATTTGGCTCTGTCAAAATATGTCGAAGAAACTGTTGAAATTCTCAAAGCTGCCGAATATGACCTTATAATTCTTGAAACTTCCGGAATCGGGCAAAGCGATACGGAAATCATCGAACATTCGGACGTGTCGCTCTATGTGATGACACCGGAGTTTGGAGCAGCTACGCAATTAGAAAAAATAGACATGCTCGACTTTGCCGATTTGGTAGCCATCAACAAATTTGACAAGCGTGGCGCGGCAGATGCCTTGCGGGATGTTAAAAAACAATTTCAGCGCAACCACCAGCTTTGGGAAACTGATTTGGACAAATTGCCTGTGTTCGGTACGATAGCTTCGCAATTCAATGACCCGGGTATGAACGCACTCTACCGCTCCGTCATAAATAAAATCGTCGAAAAAACAGGTGCTGCCCTCCCCTCCACCTTTCACGCAAGTGGCGAAATGAGCGAAAAAATATACATCATACCGCCCAACCGCACGCGCTATTTATCTGAAATATCGGAAAATAACCGAGCTTACGACAAAATTGCTTTTTCGCAGGCAGATATAGCACAAAAACTTTATGGCATATATAAAACCATCGAAAGTTTAATCGGCATAAAACCTATTTTACACAAAAACGGCATGGAAGATTTGTCAATCTCAGACCATAAAAGCAAAATAGAGAATGACAACTTTTTAAAACTTTTGATGAATCAATTTGAAAAAATTAAAGTTGATTTATTTTCCAAAAACTGGGATTTGATTTGCCAATGGGAAAGTGTTAAACTTCAGTATAAAAATCCTGCATACACATTCAAAGTCAGAGGGCAAGAAATCAAAGCAGAAACCCATACACGTTCGCTTTCTGGTTTGCAAATTCCGAGAGTATCGTTGCCGGTCTATCAAGCTTGGGGCGATTTGTTGCGCTGGCAATTACAGGAAAATCTGCCAGGAGAATTTCCTTATACCGCCGGCTTGTATCCGTTCAAAAGACAAGGTGAAGATCCAGCCCGAATGTTTGCCGGCGAAGGCAGCCCCGAACGGACTAACAAACGTTTTCATTACGTCAGCCTCGGGCTACCCGCCAAAAGGCTTTCCACCGCCTTTGACAGTGTGACACTCTACGGGCACGACCCACACATCCGGCCGGATATTTACGGAAAAATAGGCAATGCCGGAGTTTCTGTCTGCTGCCTAGATGATGCCAAAAAACTGTATTCCGGTTTCGACCTCACCGATCCATCAACTTCTGTCAGCATGACCATCAACGGGCCTGCTCCCATGTTGCTGGCTTTTTTTATGAATGCAGCCATCGATCAGAATTGCGAAAAATACATACGAGAAAATCAATTAGAATCATTGGTGGAAGAAAAGTTGAAAGCGCGATACGAGAAACGTGGATTGGAACGGCCACAATACCGCAGCGAAAACAAGATTCCGTTAGGAAGTAACGGCCTTGGTTTGTTGTTACTCGGCGTTACCGGAGATGAAGTTCTCTCTCCAGATGCCTATCAACAAATCAAAATAGATACCATCCAACAAGTTCGCGGTACCGTACAAGCTGATATTCTCAAAGAAGACCAAGCACAAAACACTTGCATATTCTCAACAGAATTTGCCCTCCGGCTGATGGGCGATGTGCAACAATATTTCATCGAAAACAAAGTTCGGAATTTTTATTCGGTTTCTATTTCGGGCTATCACATAGCCGAAGCGGGAGCCAACCCGATTACGCAGTTAGCCTTTACCTTATCTAATGGTTTTACTTACGTGGAATATTATTTGAGTCGCGGTATGCAAATTGATGATTTCGCGCCTAATCTTTCTTTTTTCTTTTCCAACGGAATCGACCCGGAATATGCCGTCATTGGCCGGGTAGCCCGAAGGATTTGGGCCAAAGCGATGAAGAAAAAATACGGAGCTAACAAGCGTTCGCAGATGTTAAAATACCACATTCAGACCTCAGGTAGGTCGCTTCATGCACAAGAAATAGATTTTAACGACATACGCACCACCTTGCAAGCCTTGTATGCTATTTATGACAACTGCAATTCGCTACATACCAATGCTTACGACGAGGCCATCACTACGCCCACCGAAGAATCTGTTCGGAGAGCGATGGCAATCCAATTAATTATCAATAAAGAACTGGGTTTAGCAAAAAACGAAAACCCGATTCAAGGCTCATTTATCATCGAAGAACTCACCGACTTAGTGGAAGAAGCTGTGCTTTTGGAATTTGACAAGATTTCCGAGCGTGGAGGAGTCTTGGGTGCGATGGAAACTATGTATCAGCGTTCAAAAATTCAGGAAGAAAGTATGTATTACGAAACGCTCAAACACAACGGCGTATTCCCTATAGTCGGTGTGAATACATTTTTGAGTAGCAAAGGTTCGCCAACGGTACTTCCCGGAGAGGTCATCCGCGCAACTGAGGAAGAAAAAATAAACCAAATAAATACCTTGAACACGCTTCACAAAACTTTTGAAAAAGAATCGGAAGTTGTGTTAAACCAACTTGTGGAAGTTGCAGTCAACAACGGAAACATTTTCGCGTACTTGATGGAAGCTGCTAAAGTTTGCTCTTTGGGGCAAATCACCAAAAAAATGTTTGAGGTCGGCGGGCAATACAGAAGAAATATGTAACACGTTGTTAACCTGAGTTCGATTATTTTTATAATGGATACAAAAACCGTCAATTCGAGTGCTTTGATCCCAAGAATTTGGGAGGAAAGTGTATCGAGAATAGGATTTTGTACCCAAAATGCTGGTTTTCGATACAAAATTCTTCTCGGAATTTCACTCAAACTGACGCATTTTGGATTAGTCGAATTCTTGTTGTTAGGATTGGAGATTGAATACAGAATGCTAAGGATTTGTTTTACAGCTTATAAAACCAAAACCTATCCATTGTCATTATTCAGTTAAATTGAGTCCCCACTCCACTTTGTCTCCGGGTTTTAGTTGCCATTGGCCGCTTAGCCCAGCGTTGATTTCCAATACATACTGAACCGGTTTTTCGGATGGAAGCGAAGTTTCATCCAAAGGTTTGGCATTTTTTTGAATATTGACAATCTGATGATTTTCATCAATAAAAATAATATCCAAAGGAATCAGTGTATTTTTCATGTAAAAAGAATGCATACTTGGCTCGGGAAAGATAAACAACATAGCTTGATTGTCTTCCATACTTTCGCGATACATCAACCCGGTTTGAATTTCATAGTCATCGTCCGAAATTTCGATAGCCAATCGCTGAATTGTGTCTTTGGAGGTCGCGTCAATTATCCACAAATCAGCATTATGTTGAAAAGTGATGGGTTTGGTTTTGATGCTTTCCGAATGGTTTTTCTCCTTGCAGGACACCCACAGAAGAGCAATAAAAAGGAGGGCGACAAATCTATTCAAAACTAAATTTTTGATGTTCTAAAAAGCAGATAAAAACCGAGCAAAATAAAAGGAATACTCAGCCATTGCCCGGTGGAGAAAATACCCAGAGAAGTTTCGAAACCGCCTTGGCTTTCTTTGACAAATTCGACCAAAAAACGGACAGACCAAAGCAACACGAAAAAAAGGCCGAGCAAATACCCCGGTTGGTTTCTTTTTCCGGTTTTCCAATAGGTGTAATATAAGATTAGAAAAACAAAAATATACCCAAACGCTTCGTATAACTGAGCCGGGTGGCGCGGATACGATTCTCCTAAATTTTTAAAAACCACCCCCAAAGGGAAACTCTCGGAAACCGGCCGGCCGACAATTTCGGAATTGAAAAAATTACCAAGCCTGACAAAAATTGCTCCGGAAGCAACCGTAATTACGACACGATCAAGCACCCAAAGCAAAGGTTTGTGTATTACATTCTTGCTGTACAAATACATGGCGATAATCATACCGATAGCTGCACCATGGCTTGCCAATCCCTGATATCCTGTGATTCTGAAAGGGTTGAACTTTACCGGAAGCAGGATGCCAAGCGGATCGTTGATAAATTCTTCAGGCTCGTAGAATAAAAAATGTCCGAGACGTGCGCCAACCAAAGTGGCAACGACGGCATAAATGAAAATGGAATCTAATTTTTCTATAGCTATTTTTTCATAGAGAAAGATTTTTTTCATCAAAAACCATCCAGTCGTGAACGCAACAACAAACATCAGACTGTAAAACCGGATAATAAAAAAGCCGAGGTCAATCCCTTCACTCGGACTCCAATAGATACTCAATAAGTTCATATATTTTAATTTGGCGCGTTAAAATTAACCATTTAAAAATGATGTATCACTTGAATTTAGAAGTTTTTTCAAGTTCATTTATATTTTTTCACACCTGCTCTAATGGCTACTTTCAAATCGTTTTCGGAAGGGGGGATGGGGCAGGAATATTTTTCGTTATAAGCACAATAAGGATTGTAAGCTCGGTTAAAATCGAGTATGACTTTATTGCCAATTGGATTTTCAACATCCAAATATCTGCCACCACCGTAAGTTTCTTCGCCATTGGTCAAATCTGTAAACGGAACGAAAAGTGTGTGTTTTTCTTCAACCGTGGCTTGAAAATCTATGTTTTGATAAATATTTAATTTGAATTTTTTTTCTTGAAGCTCGAATTCGGCATAACCATATTTCACATAAACCGGCTTGCGACCGGTGGTGGTTTTCATCAAAAAAGGAGATTCCGCAGGTGTTCTGATAAACTTAGCTTCAACGTAATATGCCGCATCGATCGGAAAATAATTCAAACCTTTAAAACCGAATAAATCTTCTGGCTTGAGAGGTGTTTTATCTCTTTTAAAAAAATATTTATTGATTTCTTTCCTGTGCTTTTCGTTTTCGGAAACAAAATCTTTGGGTTGGGCAATTGTCCATTGAAAACTCAAAAACAGAAATATAAATAATACCTTTTTCATTCTAAATCTTTTTACAAAAATACAACCCTTTATTTTAAAATTAAAAAAAGAGCTCGATTACAGCTTGTAAAAGCAAAAGTAGGTACAGCATTAAATTGAATTTCTGTTTTTTTTCGTTTTTTTTAAAAAAGATAGAAAAGTGCTTATAATCCACAACCTTAAATACAATCAAACATTAAAAAACAGCTCGAAAGATTGAATCTTTTAACCTATCCTTTTTCCGTTTACAATTATCTATAAGTGCCGCTTGGAAAGACTACTAAGCTTTCGTGACCGTTTTTACCAACCGTTGCAACTCCAAAAAAGAAATTGTCGATGACTATCCCATCTAAAGTAAATTCATTTACATCGTCAACAAACCTGCTGAATTGCCATTGCGGCTCAGTAGTATATCGCCAATATATTTTATAACCTGCCACATTTGGGTCATTGACTTTTTGCCACCTTAGTTTGACTGAAGGAGCTACAACACCCGCAATCTCCACTTTTTCGGAAGCTGGAGGAGCCCAGGCTAAACTGGCGAGATTAATCGCGTTGACGGCAGTTAGTTTTTTTGCGTAGTCAAAATTTACTCCTTCGATAACATCTCCATATTTGATGCCATTTTCAACTCTAATATCTTGATGCTGACGATTGTAATTCTCATGTGCTTCCATGATGCGAATTCCGGGAAAACCTAAATCATTGAAAGGTCTGTGATGCCCGCCTCTACCAAAACGATCCAAACGATAGACCATCATCGGATTCATTTCTGGCATATAATCAGAAACTTGTTTGTGGACATACCGCGCCAATTGTCGGGAAATCCCATCTACTTCCCCACCCGTAAAACGGCGTGCATTTCTTTCTTTTTCAGTTTCAGTAGGCGGAACCGGCTCGGAGAATATCCTAAAGGTCCGGTTGTCAATTACGCCATCGACTCCTTCAATATTTCCAATCATGTCATTGTTAAGAACCCCAATGATGTCCCAACCTTTTTCTTTTGCGGCTGTTGCAAAACCTTTGCCGCCGAAAAGGCCTTGCTCTTCGCCGGACAAACCTAAATAGACGATGCTGCTTTCAAATTGGTATTTAGACAATACCCTTGCTGCTTCGATTGTCCCGGCCATCCCGGAAGCATTGTCGTTGGCTCCGGGCGAATCGTCTGTGTAGTTGAGTGGATCGGAAATTCGCGAATCGATGTCGCCGCTCATGATAATATACCTATTGGGATATTTAGTGCCTCGCTGAATTGCTACTACATTGACGATCCAAACGTCATTGACAATACGTGCTCCCTCCTCTTTTTTTACAAAATCTTTCTGATAAGATACTTCCAAACAACCTTTACATGATTTTGAAATTTCATCAAATTCCTGTTTGATAAAACGTCGTGCAGCTCCGATACCTCTGGTTTGAGACACGGTGTCGCTCAAGGTGTTTCTGGTTCCGAAATTAGCCAAAGCCCGAATGTCTTTTTCAATCCGATCTGAAGAAACAGCTTGGATAATATCATAAATCCGCATATCGGTTTGTGGGAGAATTTGTCGTTGCGCCGTCGCTACAAAACTGAATAAAAAAATCAGATAGGCGTTTATTGAAAGTTTTCTAAAAGTCATGTTTTGTGGTGTTAAAATTAATTGGTTCTAAAAATAGTTATATAAAGTTAAAATGCACTTTTGGTATTATTTGCTTGCAAAAAGAGACACATCGTTTTCGTCCACTATATCGCCTCCTAAAATAATCAGCCTTTCGACCACGTTTCGGAGTTCACGCACATTTCCTGTCCAATCGTATTCTTGAAGCAATTTAATAGCGTTATCAGTAAATTTTTTGTTTGCATTGCCTTGCTCTTCGGCAATTTTACTGGCAAAAAATGAAATTAAATCAGGGATGTCTTCTCTTCTGTCATTAAGTGAAGGTACTTGTATCAAAATAACAGCCAATCGGTGGTATAAATCCTCTCGGAATTTGTTTTCTTCTATCTCTTTTTTTAAATTTTTATTGGTTGCTGCGATGATTCTCACATCGACTTTAATGTCTTTTTCTGAACCCACACGTGAAACTTTGTTTTCTTGCAATGCACGAAGGACTTTAGCTTGTGCCGAGAGGCTCATATCCCCAATTTCATCTAAGAATAGTGTGCCTCCATTGGCTGCTTCAAATTTTCCTGCTCTGTCTTTTACGGCGGAGGTAAAGGCTCCCTTAACATGTCCAAAAAGCTCGCTTTCAATTAGTTCAGATGGTATAGCGGCGCAATTCACTTCTATAAAAGGCCCTTCTGACCGGCTGCTTTTTTGATGTAGCCAATGTGCTACCAATTCTTTTCCGGATCCATTCTCGCCGGTAATTAGCACCCGTGCATCGGTAGAAGATACTTTTTCTATTAGTTCTTTGACATGCTGCATGGCCGATGAGGAGCCAATCATTTCAAAGTTTTTGCTGACTTTTTTCTTTAAAATGGTGTTTTCTGTCAACAAAATTTTTTTGTCTAAAGCGTTGCGAACCACATGCAACAACCGATTCAAATCAGGGGGTTTTGAAATGTAATCAAAAGCTCCCATTCGCATGGTTTGCACAGCTGTTTTGATGTCTCCGTGACCTGAAATCATCAAAAAAGGCACTTCGGGTTTGATTTTTTTGGCAGATTCCAACAGTTCGACTCCATCCATTTTTGGCATTTTGATATCACAAATAACCAAATCGAAATCTTCGTTTGAAAACAGTTCAAGTCCTTGTTTTCCATCTTCAGCTTCAGTGGTTTCGTAGTTAGGGTTCTCTTCTTTAAGTATCTTAGACAAGACTCTCCGTATGCTGGCTTCGTCTTCTATGATTAGAATTTTGGGCATATTTTGTTATTGTATTTCACGTCTGAAAGTTAATCAAAAAAAATTGAAACCAAGTATTGGGGGTTTAGTTAAACTTATGCAAACTGTATGAAGCCCGATTTGTGTTGAAGAATTTAAGTCGAAAGAATCTAAAAATCTAAAAATTTGAGGTGTTGTAGGTATTTAGGGAGCAATGGAAAACTTAACGATAAGCACATGTATAGAAGGTGTAGCAGATTCAATTATTATATATTCGAATAGAACAATTTCATCAAATCAAAAGAAGATTAAACCGCTAGTGTATTTCTCAATATTTCAACCATTTGTACAACTCTTTATAAGTTGGTTTTTTGCCATACATCAGTATTCCTACTCTGTATATTTTACCGGCAAACCATACCACAACTACGAAAGAAACAAACAGTAAAATCAAAGACGCTGCAAGTTGCCACCACGGTACACCAAATGGAATCCTCATGAGCATAACAATCGGCGAGGTCAGTGGGAAAATAGAAAACAAGGTTGCAACTGAGCCGTGTGGATTATCAAATACCGTTACAAAACCAACATAAACACCCAAAATGAGTGGTAGCAAGATGGGCAACAGAAATTGTTGTGTATCGGTTTCATTATCAACTGAAGCACCTATTGCGGCATAAATGGCACTGTAGAGGAAATAGCCCCCTATAAAATACAAAAAGAAAGAAACTATCATCAGTGCCAACGGAAGTTCAGCTATAGATTGAATAAGAATAGGTAAGTCAAATGAACCGGCTGAAGTCATCGTTTGTGGTTCGTCAAAAGTAAAGAAAGCACCTAAAATTTGGGTCAATATAAATCCAAGAACAATCCAAATAGTAAACTGCAACAAACCGGCGAGTGAAGTTCCTATTATCTTTCCCAACATGAGATAGAACGGTTTTACGGAAGAAATTATAATCTCAATAATCCGATTGGTTTTCTCTTCTATGACGCTTCGCATGACCATATTCCCATAGATGACGATAAACATCATGATCAAGTATCCGGAGGTACCGCCAAAAAACATTTTCACATAAGTAGCCGTTTTTGAAGTTTTTTTACCAGAAAAACTTTGCAAATCTATCACTGCGCCATTTTGCTTTTTTTTAAAAAGTTCGGGGTCTATGCCTTGACTTTTTAAATCTTGCCGCCAATAATACTCATTCACTTTAGATTCAATATCCGAAACGAGTGTTGGCCCGGGCGAATTGTCTGTATAAAATGTAATTTGTGGCTTGGATTCGGTGTTTTCAGCAAAATAAATCAAACCGAAAAGCTTTTTGGAAACCACCCAATCTTTGGATTGTTCTAATGAAGCCTTGTCCAAAAAATGATAGGTTACTTTTTGTGTATCGAACAAGATTTCCTGTAGCTTATCGGTTGGGTCATAAACTGCAATCTCTTTCTTTTCTTCGGTATTTACTTTGGATAAATAAGTAATCAAAAACAGCATGAAAACTGCTAAAAGCGGGCTCATAAAAGTCATTACCACAAATGATTTATTCCTGACGCGTGCCTTAAATTCTCTGTTTATAATAATTTTAAGCAATTGCATATGAATCCATTTTTACAGCATGAATAAAAATATCGTTTACGCTTGGAATCAGTTCTTTAAAGAGGATGATACTTCCAGCTTTTGATAGTTCGGACAACAAATCATTTGCAGTCTTTCCTTGGGCTAATTGAATTTTAAACGAATTTATGTTTTTAATTGGATCGAAGATATTTTCGATAATATCTATTTTTTTATGGATGGCTTCAATGGATTTGTGTTCTTCAAAGATTTTTAGTTTCACTTCAAAAATATTCTGTTTAAATGATTCTTTTACAGCCGATAAATTGCCGTTTAAAATCAGATTAGATTTATTCATCAGGGCAATATCATCACACAACTCTTCAACAGATTCCATACGGTGTGTTGAAAAAATGATAGTTGCGCCTTTTTCTTTAAGCAACAAAATTTCATTTTTGATGATTTCTGCATTGATAGGGTCAAATCCGCTGAACGGCTCATCGAAGATTAGTAATTTCGGTTCGTGCAAAACGGTAACGATGAATTGGATTTTCTGTGCCATCCCTTTCGACAATTCCTCTATTTTTTTATTCCACCAGCTTTCAATTCCGAATTTTTTAAACCAAAAATCGATTTTTGTTTTGGCCTCTGATTTTTCAATTCCTTTGAGCCGGGCTAAATAAAGTACCTGCTCCCCGACTTTCATGGATTTGTACAATCCGCGTTCTTCCGGCAGATAGCCTATCTGCTTGATATGGCTTTGGCTTAGTGGTTTCCCATTGAACAGAATTGTACCACTATCCGGCATTGTTATCTGATTGATTATCCGAATCAAAGAAGTTTTGCCTGCGCCATTCGGACCCAACAATCCGAAAATGGTTCCTTGGTTTATGGAGAGTGAAACGTTGTTTAGCGCTAAATAATTATCGTAAGATTTCGAGACATTTTTAACTTCCAGCACCTTATTTTCCATAGAATTTTAAAAAACAATTTTTTGTAAATGTAAGTAATTATGCATTGAAACTTGCATAAAATTCAAATTTTGAAACGTATATAAAAAACCCATCCTTAACATTTGCATGCCAAGGATGGGAAAAAAATTGCTATGAAAAAGAAAAATGTCATTAAAGATTAATGACGTTTCAAATGTAAAAAAATAATTTTATTTTAACAAATTATTTTATGAAAACATATCTTTTACTTTTTCAAAAAATGATTTGTCGTTCTTTTCCGGCTTGGGTATAAAATTTGGGTCGTCTATCATTTTTTCAAAAAAATCTCTTTGCTCTTTCGACAATTCCTTGGGAGTCCAAACGTTCAAATGAACCAATAAATCTCCCTTGTTGTAGCCGTTTACGTTGCTTACCCCTTTGCCTTTTAACCTAAGTATTTTACCGGACTGAATGCCCGGTTCGAGTTTAATTCTAACTTTACCTGTTATGGTTTCTATTTCTTTGGAGACACCTAAGGCAGCTTCTGAAAAACTGATGTATAAATCGTAATGCAGATTGTCGCCTTCGCGTTTCAGTAGGTCGTGTTCTACCTCTTCGATTAAAACGATTAAATCGCCCGGTATTCCATTTCCCGGCGCATCGTTTCCTTTTCCTGAGACTTTAAGTTGCATGCCATCGCTGACACCGCCGGGTATCTGTATCGAAACTGTTTCATCGACAAATTTCAATCCTTGTGCATCTGCATCTGCGGGTTTGGATAGAATGGCCTGCCCAGTACCTTGGCAGACGTGACAGGCTGATGCTGTTTGCATCCGCCCCAGTATGGTGTTGGTCACGCGCAAAATTTGTCCGCTGCCGTGGCAAGTGTTGCAAGTGGTGTAACGAACCCCTTGAGCTTTTACTTTTCTTTTAACTTTTATTTTCTTTTCAACTCCAATTACAATTTCATCCAAAGTCAACTTGACTCGGACTCGAAGGTTGCTACCTTTCATCCTGTGTTGTCCGCCTCCTCCGCTAAACCCTGAAAAACTACCACCAAAAGCGCCTCCAAAAATATCTCCAAACTGGCTGAATATATCTTCCATATTCATCCCGCCTCCACTAAAACCGCCTGAACCGTCAAAAGCTGCATGTCCATATTGATCGTATTTTGCACGCTTATCCGGATTGCTCAAAACTTCATATGCAGCCGCAGCTTTTTTGAATTTTTCTTCTGCTGTCTTATCACCTGGGTTTTTATCGGGGTGATATTCAATAGCTTTCTTTCGGTAGGCTTTTTTTATTTCAGCCTCTGAAGCGTTTTTCTGAATCCCCAATATGTCGTAAAAATCGTCTTTCATTGTTATTTTAAATTTACTGTCCGATAATTACCTTCGGATATCTGATTATTTTCTCTCCAAGCTTATATCCTTTTTCCAAAACATCTACAATTTTTCCTTTCATCTCATCGGATGAAGCCGGAATTTGGGTGACTGCTTCGTGAAAATCAGCATTGAAAGAATCTCCAATATTCACTTCAAACGGCTCTAAACCTTTAGAAACTAGGGTGTCTCTTAGTTTGTTGTTGATGAGCGAAATTCCGGAAAACATGCTTTGATCTTCTAATTTAGCTAACTGCCCAAGTGCTCTGTCAAAATCATCTAAAACAGGCAATAAGGAAACAAGAACGTCTTGGCCTGCAGTTTTAAAAAGTTCAATTCGTTCCTTGGATGTTCTTTTTTTATAATTCTCAAATTCGGCAAACAGTCTGAGAAATTTATCTTTTTCCTGTTGGATTTCCAATTCTAAGGATTTTATTTTGCCATCAAATTTTAATTTATTCTTAGTTGCTTTTGGATTAGCTAATTGGTTTTCGCCTGTTGACTGTGTATTATCCTTGTTTTTAATTTCTGAGTTGTCTTTGCTGTTCATTGCTAATTTAATTTCGATTTTGGTTTGCAAAAGTATTGCCAATTCTTGGTAAATGCCAAATTGTCATTTAAAAAATAGGGAAATTTTAGAGACAAGAAACAAGACTCAGAAACTTGATACTCCTTGGCTCTGCATAAAAACATGAAATAGTTGGAAAAAACTTGAAAACAGGTGGCTGAGAGAAGTCGAAGCCACCTGTTTAGAATGTTGTAAGAAAAAGAATCGTAAGCAATCAATTCAAAACATAAAATCCGTTTTCAGGGATTTCAATTTCATACTTTTTACGAGCGTTGTTCACCAAACTATTTACTAACAACCAAGGATTGTGCCTTTTCAATATTCTTAAATTGATTCCTTGCTCAGTTGCAAACTTCGTCAGGTTATTGATTGAAGAATCTATTT
The DNA here is from genome assembly GCA_002790195.1 of Flavobacteriales bacterium CG_4_9_14_3_um_filter_40_17. Taxonomy (GTDB): domain Bacteria; phylum Bacteroidota; class Bacteroidia; order Flavobacteriales; family Flavobacteriaceae; genus UM-FILTER-40-17. The sequence continues at coordinate 47,834 of PFUR01000057.1, read as the reverse complement.
CAATTTTATGATTGGGTGTATATTGATAAAAATCTTCAGGTAGAAAGTCAAATCCATATTTTTCAGGATTTTGCATAATCTGTTTGAGGGCAATAATCCTAAATAAATATCGGCTTGTTTCAGAATTGAGCAAAAGATTGTAATAATCTGTTACTTCTTGATTTGTGAGTTTTGAATTAATTCCTGCCAACCCTGCATTGTAGGAAGCCGCGGCCAAAGTCCAACTGCCAAATTTGGATTTGGCATCAATCAAATACTTACAGGCAGCGATGGTAGATTTTTCAAGATGATAGCGCTCATCTACAGATGAATTTACTTCAAGGCCGTATTGTTTTGCAGTAACCTGCATAAATTGCCAAATACCTTTTGCGCCGGCGGAGGAGGTCACATTTTGCAGATTACTTTCTATAACGGCCAAATATTTAAAATCATCCGGAACGCCGTATTCTTTCAAAATGGGCTCAATCACCGGAAAATATTTATTGGCTCTTTTAAAATTAAGTATGGTACTCGAGTGCAAGTAGGTATTGATAATAAGCTCACGGTCAAGCCTTTCATACACATCTACGTCATTGACAGGAACTGTTTCTCCTGCAAAATCAATTTCTTTGGGAACTTCAACAGCCTTGGTTCTTGCGATTACGGATTTAGGGCCATTGTCAATTACAGTCAAATCGGGTATAGATTCCGAACGAACGGTGTGGCTTAGTAAAACGCCTACAAAAATCAATCCCAAGGCACTCAAAATTTTTTGCATGGTTTTCATAACTTCATTTTTTTAGATTTAATCACTTCTTTTTGAGCCAGTTTTGTTGATTTGGACGGCATTATTTCAAAATAATTTCAGGCAGATGCTCATTAAACCATTTAGATTTACTCAATATCATGGCATGATCACCACCTTTTACGGCTACATAATTTTCAATATTGCAAACGGGAAAAATCAAATCTTCGGTTCCGTGAATATGGATTGTGTTTTTTAGTGGTTCCTCCTGACTCCAATTGACTATCGCATCCAAAGCCCAATTCAAATAAATTTTATCTCTGACTGTCAGATACTTTTCATAAGAAATAAGCCTCTTTCTAAGATTGTCCCCGAACGCCAATTTTTGTAAAATATCTAAGTTGGCAACCAATCCGGTTGGAAACAGCTTATAAGCTTGAGTTATTTGTGCAAACTTAAACTTTTTAGGAAATTCGCAATTTGATTTTACACTTGAAACAATAACCAATTTACGGGTTGGGATAAGTTTGCTCATTTCTTGTACGATGATGCCCCCAAAAGACACCCCCAGCAAAACGGGGTTGGCGTGTTTTATTTCATCGGCCATTCGGGCAGAATAGGCTCTAACCGATTCGTTTGGGTACGGTGTTTTCCACTCCAAAAAATGCATGGAAAACCTGTCTTCAGGTAGTTTTATTTTTTCGAATATCAATCGATTCGCAGACATTCCGGGCATAAAATAAACCGGTATCGGCAAAATGTCTGTGGGCATAAATAGCGTAAATTAAAGTTAAATAGTTTTTGTAAATTTGTCGTTTCAAATGTAATCATTCTGAATGCATTGAACCTCAAGTGTAAAAATAATCATAAAAGCGACAAAGCATATTTCGAAAAAACGTTCTTTTTTTTTTAGATATTTCAATATATTAATTTAACAACATCACTCATGACAACCGCTGATTCAATCCAATTTAAAAACAATGAATTTTTAAGGCAATTTGAATGCAACTCTTGCAAATGTAAAGCCACCATCGAATATGCAATGCAAGAACGTAAAATATTTCTAACAAAATTGAATGTGCCGGACGAACTACAAGATGAAGCTTTTAAAAACAATTTCATCATTAAAGTTTTAGATTATGTGAACGAAAAAAAATTGAAGGTTGTACCAACAAGCCCTTATATTGCTAAATTTTTTAAAACGCAAAAAAACTACAAAGATTTGTTGTCTGTTGGTATAAAACTTTAATTTATTAGGCAAATAATTCTTAAAATAAGCTGCTTTTTTTCAAATTTTAAACTAAATTTACAAGTGAATATTATTCATCACAAAATAAGTCTAAGCCCATGACTCTTACCTGCATAGTCGTTGATGATTCTTTTGTTCAAAAACTCTCTATCAAAAAATTGGTTGAACATAACAGCAATCTACTTTTGACAGGAGACTACAACAATGTGATGGATGCAAAAAAACATCTGAGAAACGAAAAAATAGATTTAATTTTTTTGGATATCGAGATGCCCGTACTATCCGGTTTCGACCTACTCGATTCCTTGGAAGATTTACCACAAATCATCTTTGTTACCGGCAAAATTGAATATGCTTTCAAAGCTTTTAATTACGATGCAACCGACTATCTCCAAAAGCCTGTTTCTGCTGAAAAATTCAACCGAGCCGTTAGCAGAGCCATTGAAGTCAAGAAACTAAGAGACCAAAAGTCAAATGCATTCAACAATGATTTTATTTTTATCAAAGCTAATTCAAAAAACATCAAACTGTTTTTGAACGAAATAAAATATCTTGAAGCCATGGGCGATTACGTGAAAGTAGTCAGTGATTTCAATTCATACATGGTTTTGAGTACGATGAAGCACTTTGAAAAAAACTTACCTGTCAATTTTATGCGGGTTCATAAATCTTTCATCGTAAACATGACAAGAGTAGAAGGCTTCGACCATAAAAATATTTTACTCGGCGATGTCAGCATTCCTATCAGCCGAAACAAGAAACAAGACATCGAATCTTCTATCGTATCCAATTCTCAATAATTGTCAACGTCAAGACTCACCTTCAAAGATCTGAAATCTCTAACAGCTAACAACGAATCTTTTAATTTTAAAATTTTATTTTTAGACAATTGAGATGATTTATTTGTATCCAATTTCACAATTATATACTTGATATGTTCATTTCTGATGCGGGAAATGCCGGGTGATTCCGGTCCTAAAACACACATATTTAATTTAATGCGCAATGCTTCCGCAAGCCAGTTTGCACCGAGGTGGACTTTGTTGTAATCGCGATGTTTAACAATTATTTTGATGATTCTAAAGTAGGGTGGATATTTAAACTCCAATCGTTGTTGCAGTTGATTTTCATACATTCCCCTGAAATCTCCCCGTCCAACTTGCTGAAGCACTTCGTGTTCCGGATTAAAAGTTTGGATAATCACTTTACCGCGTAGGTCTCCCCTGCCCACTCTGCCCGAAACTTGATGCAACAATTGAAAACAGTGTTCGTGTGCCCTAAAATCAGGTTGATGCAACAGATCATCGGCTTGCAAAACACCCACTAAAGCTATGTTTCTAAAATCCAATCCTTTAGAAAGCATTTGAGTACCAATCAAGATATCAATTTCGCCACTATCAAAAGCGTGTATAATTTTGTCAAAACCTTTTTTACCTTTAGTAGTGTCCGAATCCATACGCGCAACGTTCGCAGACGGAAAGAGTTTTCTTACTTCATCTTCCACTTGTTCCGTTCCAAAACCTTTGGCATCGAGGTGCACACTCCCGCAAGCGAAACAGTTATCTGGCATCTGAGTTGAATATCCGCAGTAGTGGCAACGCAATTTCTGGCTTTGTTGATGGTACGTAAGACTCACATCACAATTGGGGCAATAAGGCACATTCCCACAGGTTTTGCATTCAATCACCGGCGCAAACCCTCTGCGATTTTTAAAAAGAATGACTTTCTGTTTTTTGGATAAAGCATCTCGAATTTCAACTATCAAAGAATCTGAAAAGTGGCCTTTCATCAACTTTTTGTGATATTTTTCCCGTAAATCGACAATGATTGTCTCAGGCGATTGAAAATCACCAAACCGGCTTTGAAGCTCTACCAACTGATACTTACCCGTTTGGGTGTTAAAAAAACTCTCCAAACTCGGGGTTGCAGTCCCTAGCAATACTTTTGATTGATGCTGCCTTGCCAAATAAACAGCCACATCTCTAGCTTGATAACGTGGCGCGAGATCAAACTGCTTGTATGAAACTTCGTGCTCTTCGTCAATCACCACCAAACCCAAATTGGAAAACGGCAAGAAAACAGCCGAACGCGCACCAACTATGATTTGGCCTTTGTCCGAATGATGAAGCACGTTTTGCCAAGTTTCAATACGTTCGCTTTGGTTGTATTTGGAATGATAAACCCCTACTTTGTCACCAAAATAACCGCGCAACCGGGATACAATTTGAGTGGTCAGCGCTATTTCAGGGAGAAGATACAAGACTTGTTTGCCCAAAGCGATGACTTCGCGAATCAGCTCGACGTAAATTTCCGTTTTGCCCGAAGAAGTGACTCCAAAGAGCAAGCAAACATCCTTAGTTTTAAACCCTGACTTAATTTGCTCAATGGCAGTTGTTTGCTCATTGCTCAAATCTTTGGGTTGAAGCAATGATTGCTGTTCAAAAACCATGCGGTCAGCCCGTGTTTTTGTCTCAGTAAGTATGTTCTTTTCTATCAAACTTTTGATAACACTCGATTTGATGTTGTGTTTTTTTATCAAATCGCGCTTGTTGACAGGCTTTTGAAAACGTTGAAAGTGTGTGACAAATTGGAGAAAAGCTTCTTTTTGTTTGACCGCTCTATCCAAGTCATCTAAAACGGTTTTGATTCTTGATTCATCTTTTAAATCAGGATGTAGCGAAAGAAAACTCATCCATTTGGGCTTATAAACTTCTTCCAACACTTCATCGACTTCTACCAACTTTTTTTGCAAAAGAGTCTTGATAACTGAAATTGCTTTTTTTTTGTTTAAAATATTTGATATTTCACTGATATTCAACACCGGTTGGATGGTCAATGCTTCCAAAACTAAGTATTCATCATCGTTTAAAATAGGTTTATCAATCGATAGTGTTGTTCGGAATATTTTGGTTTCGCTTTCCAAAAGTAAGGTTCCCGGCAAAGCAGCACGGAGTATTTCACCCTGTGTACAGAGATAATAAGCTGCCATCCATTGCCACAGTTTCAATTGAATTTCATTGACGATGGGCTCACTGTCCAAAATCTGATAGATTTCTTTGGTTTCATAGGCATCCGGCGGAATGTCGTGTACAACCTGAGCCAAACCTGTCACAATTTTAGATGTCCCAAAAGGTACGGCTATACGCATACCCGGTTTGATAAACTTGGCTTCATCTAAGTTAATCTCATACGTGAACGGTTTGGGCAATGGCAGTGGCAATATCACATCTACAAAATACTTCATTATTCAGCCGGTAATTTTTGAAAATTTCTATTTTTCAAGGCTCGCAATGTGGCATTCAATTCAAAACCCAATAGTAAAATATTGGCGTTCAGCCAAATATATACCATCAAAATCAGCAGCGCACCAATGGAGCCGTAAAGCTCGTTGTAACGAGAAAAATCTTCGACATAAATTCCAAAAAGGTAGGTAGTACCAATCAATAAAATGGAGGTAAAAAACAATCCGACCGAGAAAAATTTAGGTTTAAGATTTCCGGTACAACCAAAATAATAGAGCGTGCCAACAATCAGTATCAACATGATCAAATAAAACACATTTTTGCCAATGCCTACCCAAAAGAGTGCGTCTTCGATTACTCTATTTTCAAACAATACATTGATAAAAAATTCAAAAAAAACGATTCCTCCAACCATTGTCAACAGCAAAACCGCCAAGATAATTGCCACACCGAAAGACACCAAATATTGCTTAAAGAAAGTGCGGTTGACCTCTACGTGATAGGAGTTTTCAAAGCCGGCAAAAACAGCCTGGACACCATTGGTAGTCAGAAATAAAGAAAGTATAAAAACAACTGAAAGCAATCCGCCACGCCGGTTGTTCATGATATCAATGATGATACCATTAAAAAAATCGGAAGTTTGCGGAGGTAAAATACCATCGATAAAGGCAAACACATCTGCTTGAAAATCTTGAATCGGAACATATGGAATCAGGTTTAGGATAAAGAGCAGAAATGGAAAAATAGCCATGAAAAAACTAAACGAAATAGCACTAGCCCTTGAACTTAGAGTGCCTTTGAGAATCCCGACCACATACATTTCCACTACATCAAACAAAGAAAGCCCTTCTAATCCGGGAATTTTGATTCTATCTGCCAGTAGAATAAGACTGCTTATAATGGGGATTTTGAGTAGCTGCGTTTTTACTTCCGAATCCATATCAAAGTGCTTTTAGACTCAAATCCATGTTACTAATTGAATGTGTCAACGCGCCCGAAGAAACAAAATCGACACCACACTCGGCATAACTCCGCAAATTTTGAAAGGTAATCCCTCCGGATGATTCCGTGAGGCACTTCCCACCTATCATATCCACCGCTATTTTGGTATCTTCTGTTGAAAAATTATCAATCAAAATGCGATAAACCCCATCGTATTTTAGTATTTTTTCGATTTCTTCAAAACTTCTTGCTTCCACCACTAATTTCAAATTTTTGTTGTTTTCTTTTAAATATTTTTTCGTCCTTTCGATGGCATTTGAAATCCCGCCAGCATAGTCTATGTGATTGTCTTTCAGCATAATCATATCGTAAAGCCCAAAACGATGATTGACACCACCACCAATGCGAACAGCCCATTTCTCGAGTAAGCGGATGCCGGGAGTTGTTTTGCGAGTATCCAAAATTTGTGTGTGAGTACCTTCCAATTGTTGCGCATATTTTTGGGTTTTGGTGGCAATCGCACTCATACGTTGCATACCGTTGAGCACCAAACGCTCCGATTTGAGAATTGATTGCACATTACCGGAAACGTGAAAAACAATATCACCGTATTTTACCGTATTCCCGTCTTTTATGTGTTCATCCATAATCAATTCCGGATCGACTTGTTGAAAAACCGCTTTGGCAAAATCAACGCCGGCAATAATCCCCGTGTCTTTGACCAATAATTTAGCTTTCCCTTCTGCCTCACTCGGAATACAGGCCAGCGAACTGTGATCGCCATCACCCACATCTTCCCGAATAGCATCGGAAATAATGCGATGTAGCTCTGTTTTAAAAAAATCCTTTGAAAGAAAAACCATTCGATCCTGTTAAGTGGTAAAAATAATCATTATAAAGTGATTTTGAAATAAGAAAAAATTAGAAAATAAATAAAAATACAAAAATAAAAGCGGGGCAAAATTCGGTTGATTGTGTTATTTTAGCTCCATGAACATAAAATTTTTGGCAATCGGAAAAACAGATGATGAGCGGCTAAAAGGCATGGTTGCTGATTATGTAAAACGATTGAAACACTATTTACCTTTTGAAATGGAGGTCGTTCCCGACTTGAAGAACAACAAAAACCTGAGTGAAATCCAACAAAAAGAAGCAGAGGGAAAACTCATTTTGTCGCGCTTGGCTTTGTCCGATTATGTTGTTTTGTTAGACGAAAAAGGCAAATCTTTCAGTTCGGTAGGCTTCTCCGATTGGATGCAAAAGCAACTGTTGGCAGGACGTAAAAACCTGATTTTTCTCATCGGCGGGCCTTATGGGTTTTCGGAAGAAATTTACCGACGGGCACAATCAAACATCTCGCTCTCTGAAATGACTTTTTCGCATCAGATGGTTCGGCTTATTTTTATAGAACAGCTCTATCGCGCTTGTACCATCCTGAAAAACGAACCCTACCACCATGTCTGACACAATCGAACTCCTATTCGCCTCCGCAAACCCACACAAAATCAGCGAACTCAGGAAAATATTGCCCGGACACATTCGACTGCTTTCTTTGATTGATTTACAACATCTTAAAGAATTGGAAGAAACGCAATCCACCTTTGAAGGAAACGCGCGACAAAAATCAACATTTATTCATAAAAAATACGGCAAAAACTGTTTTGCTGATGACAGCGGCTTGGAAGTAGAAGTTTTGAACGGCGCACCCGGCGTGTATTCTGCACGATTTGCGGGAGAAGAGAAAAACGATGCAAACAATGTGAATAAATTACTCCAAGTGCTTGAAGGTGAGGCCAACCGAAAAGCAAATTTCAGAACAGTAATCTGTCTTATGCGAAATGGTGAAGCTTTCTTCTTTGAAGGAGTTGTTTATGGGCAGATAGCTATGGAAAACAGAGGAAAAAGCGGGTTTGGATATGATCCAATCTTTATTCCTGATGGATTCGACAAAACTTTTGCCGAGATGGCATCCGAAGAAAAAAACAGCATCAGCCACCGTGCTTTGGCGGTGGGAAAATTGGTTGATTTTCTGACGAAGATAAACTGAATACGCGTATTTATAACTCTTTGAAACCTTTGTCAAAGTTCAAAACTTTGACAAAAGACGTTACAAATAAAAAAACATTGGTTATTGTGAAACCTTTTGCTCAATTTTTACGTCTTGGTGGTATAGGAACTAAATAAGCTGTTTTGAAAGTTGTCCAACTCTACTTTAACGAACCGTTGATTATCCGGAAAGCAATCGCCAACGATGCGCAGGCTCAACGAGCTATTTATGAACATTTTGCACCCAAAATGCTCTCCGTTTGCAGGCAATATATTTCGGATGCATTTTTCGCGGAAGATGTATCGTTGAAGGTTTTAAATTCAGCAAAATATTTCACCGGGAAAAAAATCACGAAAAAAGAAGGAACAACGGCTATTTGCTGCTCGCGTTCGGCTTTAACAACGCCATAGAAGAAGGGGATTCGCTGGTCAGGACTAACTTTAAATTTTTCGGTTCACGCTTTTTTGAAATCGGATTGGGAAACAAATACCGTGTTTTTAAAAACTCAAATTTACTAAAAATCAACTACGCGTTTTCGTTTCAAATCAAAAACCTGAAGCCCAAAGATGATCAATTTTTTTGTAGAAAACGGCAATACCACCGGGCTTCAGAAATTTGACAGCAATTTGGACAAATCAAAATTCAGATATACCTATTTGGTTGTGCCTGTACATCTGGAATTTAAACCCTTTAACAGCTCGTTCAATCCCGACAGGAATTATTTCGACCGGTGAAAATAGGTCTTGGCGGATTTGCGGGTTTCAATATTGGAGACATGCAAAGACTGAAATATGATTTGGACGGCAACAAGGTAAAAGACAAGCAAAAAACAGATTTTAGCACCAACGATTTCGTTTACGGTTTGAGTGGATACCTGACAGCCGGCGACAGCATGTTGTATGTGAAATACGACCTTTCACCCTTGTTTAAAAATGCGCAAAATGAGATCAGAGGCATTTCGCTTGGTGTGAGATACGAGTTGTTTTGATGCCAATTGAAAAAATCAATCCCATTATTGCGATTAGAAAAAACATTCCGAGTAAGCTGTTTTTCAGAAATTATCTTCCTTGGGCCAAGGAGGTGTTATCATGATATGCGCCCTATGAGTTCCCGGAAACATAATCCAAGGTCCACCCTCTACCATGGGTTTGGTAGGTAAGCCGGTAGATTCCGCAGTTGCCCACGGTATGTAAACCACCCAGCGTAGATTGCTGTGTTCCACAACTCCATTTGCAGGGTTGTATTTTGCATCTTTCCCGTATAAGATATAGAGTGTAGAGGGATGATCCGGGAGTTTTAGTTTACCGGATATTGCTTCAGCTTCCCTAATTTCAAAATTTTGATTCTCATTTTTGCCTTCTGCTCTTAATTCCCTTCCTCTCGACATGAAATCAGCCAAATCTTTATGGTAGCAAGCAGCACTAAAGCCCTCCTTCTGCGGATCGTCTGCCAAACAAATAAATTCGTTTCTACCCACTCTGAGTGTGACTAAAGAACCTTGCGGGCTATAACCCAAAACCGTTGCTTGTGCCCGTTTTTCTTCGGGAGCAGCTTGCAAGGTGGCATTTACTTGCTCTTCTGCCGAAGGGATGGCGTTCTGACCGTAATCTTGGTTATTTACTATAAGAAAAAAGCTAAGCAAAATTAATTTTTTCATGGTTGTAAAAATTGATGAGTATGAATAACAGCAATACTTTTGAGTAACAATCTCTTTAAATACGGAAAACGTTTCTTTTAGGCTAGCAATTGTTTTTTGCCAACTAATTGAAAATCAAAATTAAATAAAATATTTATCACCATCTCCTATCAAAGTGTTAATCATCACAAAAAAAAAGCGGCCAAAAAGCCGCTCTTTCCAATAAATCAATTCAAAATCTACCAAATTTTCACGCGTTGCTCCGGTGTCAAGAACAGTTTATCTCCTTCTTTGATATCGAAGGCTTTGTAAAATACATCCACATTTTGAATAGGTACTATTGCGCGGTACATACCCGGCGCGTGCGGGTCGGTTTTGACCTGTGTTTTGAGTGCTTCGTCACGGGTTTTGGTACGCCAAACGGTTGCCCAAGACAAGAAAAACCTTTGTTCGGGTGTGAATCCGTCAATTTTTTCGGGATTGCCGTTTTTGGCTAAATCCAATTGGAGCGCATCAAAAGCAGCGTTCACACCACCCAAATCGCCGATATTTTCACCCAATGTAAATTTTCCATCCACAAAAATTTCTGGTAGTGGTTCGAGTTTGCTGTACTGATCGGCCAATGCATTGCCCAATTCCGTGAACTGTTTTAAATCATCGGCAGTCCACCAATCGACTAAATTACCGTTGGCATCATACCGTGCACCGGAATCGTCAAAACCGTGCGAAATTTCGTGCCCGATAACCGCTCCAATGCCCCCGTAATTGACGGCTGCATCTGCTGTATAATTGTAAAATGGGGGCTGCAAAATGGCAGCAGGAAAAACAATCTCGTTAAAAGAAGGGTTGAAATAGGCATTTACGATTTGAGGAGCCATAAACCACTCGTCTTTATCGACCGGCTTACCGATTTTTTCGAGGTCTTTGCTAAAATTCCATTGCGATAAATTGCGGCTATTCTCGTAGTAACTTCCTGTTTCCGGTCCATTTATCGTGAGTTTGCTGTAATCTTTCCACTTGTCCGGATAGGCAATCTTAATTCGAAGTTTGTGCAATTTTTCGAGTGCTTTTGTTTTGGTTTCTTCACTCATCCACGGCAGCGCTTTGATACGGGTGTCATAGGCAGCAATCAAGTTTGCGATGAGTTCTTCTGCTTTCTGTTTGGCTTCAGGCGGAAATTTTTTATCAACATAGATTTTACCAACTGCTTCCCCCATACGCCTATTGACCGTTTGTAAGGCTCTTTTATCACGCGGTTCCTGTGCTTGCGCACCTCGTAGTGTTTTGCCGTAAAATTCCCAATTAGCGGTTTCTATATCATCGCTCAAAGTGCCGGAAGCTCCTCTGAGTAAAGACCATTTTAAATAGGCTTTCCATGAGTTTAAATCCCCTTTTTTCAACATAGTTTGAAGAGCAGCCATGTATTTTGGCTCAGTAACAACAATGGTATCCAAGGCTTTGATTCCGATGCCATCGAGGTAGTTTTCCCAATTGATTGTGGGCGTGAGTTTTTGCAAATCTGACACTTTCATGGGATTGTAGCTCAACCTATCGTCCCGTCTTTCCACGCGAGTAAACATCGGGGTTGCCAAAGAAGTTTCAAAAGCCAATACCGCTTGCGCGTCTTTGCCTGCCGATTCGGCGTCTTGACCTAAGTATTGGAGCATCTTGGCAACATGAGCGACATATTTTTCGCGTTTTTCTTTCGGGTCGGCATCGTTTGAAACGTAATATTCACGATCGGGCAAACCCAAACCGCCTACACCGAGATAAACCACATTTTTGTTGCTGTCTTTGGCATCAGAAAAAATATTAACACCAAACAAACCGCCACTACCTTTGGGTTCGTTTTCAATGAAATAAGCTTCCAGATCTTTTACATTTTTAATGGCATCTATCTGTTTCAAGTTTTGCTCAAGCGGTTTGATTCCTTGTTCGTTTCGTGCGGTAGAATCCAATATCGAACGGTAGAGATTGAGTGCCTTTCCTTGGTCGGAAGCGGCCGGATAGGTATTGCTTTTCAGTGCCTCGTTGAGAATTGCCAATACATCTGCATCGGTCTTTTCTCGAAGTTCATTAAAACTTCCCCAAGATGTTTTGTCGGCCGGTATCTCGGTTTGGTCGAGCCATTTTCCGTTGACGTATCGGAAGAAATCATCTTGCGGACGCGCGGTGGTGTCCATAAATTGAAGGTTAATACCCGGGATTTTTTCTACCTCCACGGCTTCTTTTTTTTCACTCTTACAAGCGGATAAGGCAAGCAAGCTGAATAGCAGAATGCTTAAAGTTTTTGGATTGATTAATTTCATTTGATTATAATTTTTTAAGAATACATAAAATTAAAACAAATGCAAGCAAATCGGATGATTATTGTAACAATTTAACGGTTTGTTAAGAAGCTATTGCCTTTTGCCTGCCGGAATCCAGCTAAAAGTACCCGTTCGATAAGGTCAGACACTGAAAAGCCACTTTGGGGTAGATGTTGTAATGTATAGCTATTCTTTCGTTGTGTTTTGTTTTTATTGTTAAACTTATCAAAAACTTCATCAGGTTTTACTTTCTTGTCCGCCAGTGGAAAGGTTAGAATTAATTGTTGGATTGTCAATGTGTTTTAATTTTTCTGTTATCAGGAAATAATATATATCCGTTGTTACTACTAACGTCAAAGAAATCAACTCCGCGTATCTTTTTGATTTCTAACATTTTATTATGAGCTTGTTCTGCTAAGAACCACGCAAATGCTTCATAACCTGAGTTCGATTAATCCAAAATGTGTCAGTTTGAGTGAAATTCCGAGAGGAATTTTGTATCGAAAACAAGCATTTTGGATACAAAAACCTATTCTCGATATACTTTTCTCCCAAACTCTTGGGATTAAAGCACTCGAATTGAAGGTTTTTGTATTCTTTATAAAAATAATCGAACTCAGGTTCATAGATAATGTCCTATCAAACACTCTAGTCAGGAACGTTTGGATTGTTGTCATCGTCACTTGCAAACGTTTCATTCGGTGCAGGAAAATCCTGTATCATTTCCATAAAATTTCGTAATTCAGTTAAGTGTTTGCGGGGTCGTCACAGCTATGCTAATCTGCCCGTTCGTTTTGGCTTTATACCATTCCATAAAGCCAGTCATTGCTTTTTGAGCAGTTTTTTTCAAACTTCCAATAAGTCGTAACTTTTTTTTGACTGTTCTTGTGCCACCCTAAAATTGTACACAACTCACAATAACCGCCATTCTATAAAAAATTTTATTAACCCTTTCTTCACATAGTGCATCAACTGTTATTCAAAAATCCACCTAAAACGAATCTAATTTGCGATGGGTGTGACTATGATGTTTCTAAACTCGATTGGGCCATGGTCACCTTGAAACAAGAATGGTCCTGGCTCGCCTTCCCTACTGTCAATCGCGCCACCGGTAATACCCGGGATAATTTGGTCGTTGATCACGGTTATGCCGTTGGCTACGACCGTCACCCTTCTGCCAATGAGCGTGATGTCATAGGCCTGCCATTCACCCGGGTTTTTGGCCACCATTTGGTTGGGTGTGAGAAAGCCATAGACACCGCTAAACTCAATATCGGAAGGTTCTACGCCTATGCCATCGGTAATCTGTACTTCGTAACGGCCGCGAAGATAAATGCCACTGTTGCTGCCCTTCGGATATCGAAACTCAATGTGCATTTTAAAATCGGTAAAAGTTTTATCCGAAACCAAATTAGACCCCGATTTCGGGCTTTTCAACACACCGTCTTCTACAATCCATTGATTGTCTCCTGTCGCGTGCCAACCGCTTAGGTCTTTGCCGTTAAACAACTGTATGGGAGTCCCCAAAACCGGATTTTCGTTATACGCGAGAGACGGCGCGCGCGAAGCTGTCCACGTGTAAGTTTTGCCGTTGGTATAAACCATCGTTCCTTTGAGCAGGCCGCCATCCAACTGTCCTTCAAACGACATATATCGATCGCCTTGTTCCCATTGTGGCGGTATGGCAAAAGTGAATTTCCCATCTTTTACTATCACTTCGGCGATGGGGCGTGCACTTCCGAAAGCATAGACAAACCTACCAATTAAAGTATGCGTGCCGGAATGGCGAATCTCTAACCATGAAGGAAGTTCCCTGCCTTCCTGAGTAATCACCATATCCCACCTGCCTTCCAAGGGGTTTGCCTCTTGGGCAAACAGCAAGCCGTTTAAGAAGGTGAAAAGTAAAATTACTGAAAACACTGTTGATCTAAGGTTGAAAATTGACGACATTTTTTTGATGTTTTTTAAATTGATACAGAGTTGAATTAAAACAAATGCGTTTGTTTTGATAAAAATACAGTTTTTTTTGAAACCTGATAATTTATAATCTAAAAGTTGACAATCTATTTCAAGAAGAAAGTTTTTTTAAAATGGATTAGAGCTCAAGAAAGATGGTCTATTTCCAATATTTTAAGATAGTTTGAGATTAAACGAATTTGTCCTGAATCGTGTGGGTTGTTTTTGTAAATTTGGCAAATCTTTTGGCTCAATCTAATTGATGAAAAGAAGTAGCTGTTAATTATAAATTCTAAATACCAAACCTATCGAAATGAGAACAAAAATCGTCGCCGGAAACTGGAAAATGAACAAGAATCTCCAAGAATCACACAATCTTACATTAGATATACTTTCAAAACTCAATGCAAACTCAGCAACACGTGTCATCATTGCGCCTACTTTTACTAATTTGCATGCTGTAGCCAATCAAACCAAAAATACCAAAGTAGAAGTTGCCGCTCAAAACTTACACCAAGCTGATAACGGTGCATTTACCGGGGAAATTTCTGCCGATATGATCAAGAGTGTAGGTGTAAACATTGTCATCTTGGGGCATTCCGAACGCCGCGCTTATTTTGGTGAAACTGACGAATTGTTGACTCAAAAGGTAAATGCTGCGTTGACAAATGACCTTGAAATCATCTTTTGCTTTGGTGAAGAACTCAAAGACCGCAAGTCAGGCAAACATTTTGAAGTAGTTGAAAATCAATTAAAAAACGGTATTTTTCACATCGAAGCTGCCGCGTGGAAGTCGGTCGTGTTGGCCTACGAACCGGTTTGGGCAATCGGAACCGGTGAAACAGCCTCACCTGAGCAAGCCCAAGAAATGCACGATTTTATTCGCAAGACAATCAACAGAAAATATGGAAAATCGGTGGCCGATTCGGTTTCTATTCTATATGGCGGCAGCGTGAAGCCCGATAATGCTAAAGAAATTTTCTCAAAACCTGATGTGGACGGCGGACTCATAGGTGGAGCTTCACTCAAAGCCGATGACTTTCTTGCCATCGTTGATGCGGTTTAGTTATTTGAAAAAAGAAGAATCAAGGATTGAAATTCAGAAATCAAGTAGCTTGAAACAAAAATCAGCCACCGGCTTTGCAATAGTTGATTGTTTGAAATTTGTCATTTGGAATTTGTTATTTACCATTTAATATGTCGAACCCACATTACATCGGTTATCATTTCACAGTCATTCCAAAAGAGCCGGGAGCCGAGATATTGTTAGCGGAATTAAGTGATACACCTTTCGAAAGTTTTGAAGAAACCAAAACTGGAATTTCCGCCTATGTACAAAAGAAATTTTGGAAAGAAGATATTTTGAAAGACATTCCCATCCTGCATTCAGAAAATTTTCAGGTAAGTTTTACTTCGCAGGAAATAGAGCAAATCAATTGGAATAAAGCTTGGGAATCTAATTTCGAGCCCATCGAGGTGGATAGTAAATGCCGTATCCGCGCTCCTTTTCATCCACCTGCCACCGTTGAGTTTGAAATCGTCATCGAGCCCAAAATGTCTTTCGGGACTGGTCATCACGAAACGACTTTTTCGATGATTAAATTGCTTTTGGAGGAAGATTTAAAAGGTAAAACAGTTTTAGACATGGGTAGCGGCACAGCAGTATTGGCAATTTTGGCCGAGAAAAAAGGAGCCGTTTCCATCGATGCCATCGACACTGACAGTTGGTGCTATGAGAACGGTATCGAAAATGTGCAACGAAACAATTGCCATCAAATTCAAGTTTTACAAGGCGATGCAAGTCTGTTGGGAACCAAAAAATACGATGTGATAATAGCCAACATCAATCGGAATATTTTGTTGCAAGACATCTCAAAATACGCGCAAAACCTGAACCAAAACGGCAAATTGTTTTTGAGTGGTTTTTATCTATCCGATTTACAAGACATCGAATCTGTTTGCAACGAAAACGGGCTTTTCTTTCAAAAAAATTTAGAAAAAAACAATTGGATAGCGGCAAAATTTAATTTAACAAGCTGAAATTCACATTTTCCAATGTTTTGATTATCTTTGTTTTATAAAAATTGCAGTCCGAAATGAGCACACAAGAAAAAGAACAAGTAGCTGTCGAATTTTTAGAAGAAACCGAAGTTACGAGTCAACATGAAATCATTCTTTTCAACGATGATGTGAACACATTCGACTATGTGATAGAGACGTTGATGGATGTTTGCGAACATTCGAAAGAACAAGCACATCAATGTTCACTGATAGTTCACTACAAAGGAAAATGTGCAGTCAAAACCGGCCCGATTGAAGATTTAAAACCCCGTTGCAGTTTGTTGCTGGAAGCAGGATTGTCTGCCGAATTGGTTTGACCACTGTACGCAATTAGTTTATCTTTGCCGTCATCAGTCTTCAATTTATCTTATATTAAATGACCCAAAATACTTCCAAACGATACGGGCTTCGCGGCGTGTCCGCTTCCAAAGAAGATGTGCATCAGGCCATCAAAAACATAGACAAGGGCCTTTTTCCAAATGCTTTTTGCAAAATAATTCCCGATTATCTCACCAACGATGAAGATTATTGTTTGGTGATGCATGCCGACGGAGCCGGAACAAAATCTTCCTTGGCTTATTTATATTGGAAAGAAACCGGCGATTTGTCGGTCTGGAAAGGGATTGCACAAGATGCTTTGATTATGAACATCGACGATTTGCTTTGTGTCGGTGCAGTTGACCATATTTTACTTTCCTCAACCATCGGGCGCAACAAAAATTTGATTCCGGGTGAAGTTGTTACGGCCATCATCGAAGGAACCGAAAGTTTGTTAGCCTCGTTGAAAAAATTTGGTGTCCACATTCATTCCACCGGTGGCGAAACAGCTGATGTGGGCGACTTGGTGCGCACCATCATCGTCGATTCGACCGTGACTGCCCGTCTCAAACGAAGTGAAGTAATCGACAATGCCAACATCAAGGCCGGCAACGTGATTGTAGGCATGGCTTCTTTCGGCCAGGCAACATACGAAACCGAATACAACGGCGGCATGGGCAGCAACGGGCTTACCTCAGCGCGCCACGATGTGTTTGCAAAAAACTTAGCAAAAAAATATCCCGAAAGTTTCGACCCGAAAGTTCCGGAAGAACTCATTTACTCGGGAAATATACAATTGACAGATGCCGTTGCGGATTCCCCGATTGATGCCGGTAAATTGGTGTTGTCGCCGACGCGGACGTATGCGCCGATTGTCAAAGAAATACTGCATCAAATTGGCGGGCAAAACATCTGCGGTATGGTTCATTGCAGTGGTGGCGGGCAAACGAAAATACTCCATTTTATCGATAGGCTTCATGTAACAAAAGATCAATTGTTTGAAGTTCCCCCACTTTTCAAATTGATTCAAAATCAGTCTGATACCGACTGGAAAGAAATGTATCAAGTCTTTAATATGGGGCATCGGATGGAATTGTATGTCGATGAAAAGCATGCCGCACAAATCATCCAAATTTCCGAAAGTTTTGGTGTAGCTGCGCAAATCATCGGCAGAGTCGAGTCTTCCGTCAGCAAGCAGTTGACCATCAAAAGTGAATATGGTGTTTTTGATTATGATTGATTCATTTTTAATTTTTATATCTTTGGAAATATGAAAATCAATTGCATGCGGAAAGCAGTTTTTCCCGGATCTTTTGACCCGATAACCATCGGTCATTTTGACATCGTCGAAAGAGCCGTCAATCTGTTTGATAAAATTGTTATCGCAATTGGCACCAATGCCAACAAGAAATACATGTTCGACCTCGAACAACGCAAAAAATTCGCAAAAGCTGCTTTCAGTCAATTTAAAAATGTGGAAGTGATTGCCTATGAAGGGCTTACTGTTGATTTGTGCAAGTTGGAAAATGCGCGTTTTATCTTGAGAGGCCTGCGTAATCCAGCCGATTTTGAATTTGAAAAAGCCATCGCGCATACCAACCGGAAATTAGCCGAAATAGAAACTGTTTTTCTGCTTACTTCTTCGGGAAAATCATATATCAGTTCGAGCATCGTCAGGGATGTTATCCGCAATGGCGGCGATTACACCTTGTTTGTGCCGGAAGCAGTAAGGGTATAAAAACCCCGACAATCTCATATAAACCTTGAAACAAATCAGGACTAAAAATCTGCTTAGGAAAGAGCTTCCCTGATTCTTTTTAAAGCTTCGGTCAATTCTTCGGTAGAAGCTGCATAAGAAATCCGGATACAATCCTTGCTGCCAAAGGCATCGCCGGTTACAGTTGCCACATTAGCTTCCTCCAACAAATACATAGAAAAATCATCGGAATTTTCTATTTTTTTCCCTCTGAGGGTTTTGCCAAAGAATGAAGATACATCCGGAAACACATAAAAAGCACCTTCCGGCACATTGGTTTTGATACCGGGAATTTCGCCGAGCAAAGCCAACACCAAATCTCTTCGGGTTTTAAATGCATCCACCATATATTTTACACTGTTTACCGGTGCGAGCACGGCTGCAATAGTGGCACGTTGCGCGATACTGTTAGCTCCGGAAGTGATTTGACCTTGAATTTTGTTACACGCATCCGCAATCCATTGAGGCGCACCGATATAACCGATTCTCCATCCGGTCATAGCAAATGCTTTTGACACACCGTTGACTGTAATGGTGCGTTCATACATGCCCGGAATGGTTGCTATACTCGCGTGGGTTCCCACAAAGTTGATATGCTCATAGATCTCATCAGAAACCACAAAAAGATTGGGGTGTTTCAGAATAACTTTGGCCAACCCTTCCAACTCTGCCCGACTGTAAACAGAGCCTGTGGGGTTGCAGGGTGAACTGAAAATAATCAGTTTGGTTTTATCAGTAATCGCAGCTTCCAATTGATCTGGCGTGATTTTAAAGTCCGATTCGATGTTCGTGGGCACTTCTATGGGTTCACCATCGGCAATTTTAACCAAGTCGCTGTAACTCACCCAATAAGGTGCAGGCAAAATGACTTCATCTCCAGGATTCAACATGACCAAAGTGATGTTTGCCAAAGATTGTTTGGCTCCTGTCGAAACCACAATTTGATTGGGTTTGTAATCCAAATGATTGTCTCTTTTAAATTTTAAAGAAATGGCTTCACGCAAATCTTGATAACCGTTGACTGGAGAATAAGAGCTGTAATTTTGATGAATCCCTTCGATGGCTGCTTCCTTGATAAAATCGGGTACATTGAAGTCTGGTTCGCCTAAGCTCAATCCGATGATGTCTCTCCCGGCAGCTTTGAGTTCGCGTGTTTTTGCGGCCATGGCCAAAGTTGCGGACGTAGCTAATTTATTGATGCGATTTGATAGCAAATTCATAACAGTTTGTAGGTAGTTTGGATGGTGAATTATAAAAACATAGAAAAAGTTAAGCAGCATTGTAATCAGGCTTTCTACCTAATTCCTTGAGTTGATGAAAATGAGAAATCAACGCTGCCCGGGTAGTCTTAAATTCCTTGTATGGTAAATTGAATTCTTTAGCAGTTTTCTTCACAATAGCTGAAATTTTGGTGTAATGGACATGGCTGATGTTTGGAAAAATATGGTGCTCCACTTGGTGATTGAGCCCACCGGTAAACCAATTGACGAAACTGTTATTAGTGCCAAAATTTGTAGTGGTAAAAAGTTGGTGTATGGCCCATACATTTTTAATTTGGCCATCATTCGGCGGCAATTGGGTTTCAACATCATCTGAAACATGTGCCAACTGAAAAACCACACTCAATATGAGCCCGGCGGTGTAGTGCATAGCAAAAAAACCAATCAATACTTTCCACCAAGCGATATCTGAAACAAGAATCGGTATGATAATCCAAACTGAAAGATAGATAATTTTGGTGATGACTAAGACACTCCATTCTCTGACAGGATTCAAATTGTTGTCCGCAGACAGACCGCGTTTGATATATCTTTTCATCTGTAAAAAATCAGACGTTATGGCCCAATTGATGGTCAACAATCCATATAAAATGATGGAATAATAGTGTTGAAAACGATGAAAACGATGCCATTTGGCATGTTTTGAAAACCGAAGAATCCTTCCTGCATCCAAGTCTTCGTCGTGCCCGTGTATATTGGTGTAGGTATGGTGCAGTACATTGTGCTGTACTTTCCAATTATAGACATTTCCGGAAAGGATATAAATGCTCCCACCCATAAAGTTGTTGATCCATTTTTTGGAAGAATAGGTCCCATGATTGCCGTCGTGCATCACATTCATCCCAACGCCGGCCATCCCGACACCGATAATTACAGAGAAAAGCAAAAACCACCAACCTGAAATGTTCAGTGTGAGCAATAAAAAATAAGGTGTCAAAAAAATAGAAAACATGATAATCGTCTTCAAATGCAATTTCCAGTTTCCGGTTTTCTTGAGGTTATTTTGTTTGAAGTATTCGTTGACTCGGGTGTTGAGTGTTTTGAAAAAATCGGTTTCGTCTTTTCGTTGAAACCTTAAAAGCGTGTTAGACATAATTATTAGTTTATGTGTAATAAAAATATTTTGAATCTGTAAACAGTTTATGTTTTAAAATTTTCCACAAAAGTAAAGATTTATACACTCAGTCAAAGGACAAGACCGATAAATTTAACGTATTTAAACGTATTTTTGTGATAAAATTATTTAGATGCACCTTATCCGAAAGTATTTTAAAAGCTTAACCGCCGAGCAAATCCGTCAATTCTCCGAGCTTGAAAAACTCTATTTGGATTGGAATCAAAAAATCAATGTCATCTCTCGGAAAGATGTTGGACACTTGTACGAGAGACACGTTTTGCATGCTTTGAGCATTGCCAAAGTGGTTGATTTTCTTCCGCAATCAAAAATTTTGGATGTCGGTACGGGCGGTGGATTTCCCGGAATTCCTTTGGCTATCTTGTTTCCCGAAGTTGAATTCCACCTGATTGATGCCATCGGTAAAAAAATTGCGGTTGTACAAGCCATCGCGGAGGCATTAAAACTAAAAAATGTCAAAGCCGAACATATTCGTGCCGATCAAGTGAAAAATCAATACGATTTTATCGTCAGCCGAGCCGTGACAAACATGCCTGATTTTGTAAAATGGGTCAAAGGGAAAGTACTCAAAATAAATAGGCACAAATTAGAAAACGGGATTTTGTACTTGAAAGGCGGTGACCTGTCCGAGGAATTAAAAATTTATCAAAAAGTGGCTTGCTACGAAATCAGCGAATTCTTTGAAGAAGCTTTTTTCGAAACCAAAAAAGTGGTGCATTTGCCGTTGAAATATAAAGCTTAGAACATTAATTATTAAGTGTTTAGAATTAATATGGTTATTTTATTTGTTTTTAAAGAATGAAAAAACGATAGCCATTGAAACGCTCATTTGTCGTCAATTCTGTGCTGAAAAATGAGTAGGAGTTTGATTTCGTTACCCTAAAAGTGAAGTTTTATATCTTTAAATTATGCAGAATGGCATTCCCCTCTTGAAACTTATGTTGAGCCTGATGCTTCGGGGTAGAAGTAGTCGCCACATTCGTGATTTCTTCCACTCGACATCCACAACGGAGTGAAAATATCTAGCATGCATAAAATTAAATACAAAACAAATCTAATAAAAAGTTTTAAAAATCAATTAATTACATTGTACAACATGGAAAGTAATCTCAAATCTAAATAAGCGTTTGTAGCAATATCAAGATTCCGCAAACCAAGCCTCCACTTCGGCCAATTGCAATGCGGGAATGTCAAGTTTGTTTTTCTTGCGATAACCGTTTAGGCTTTGGTGTACTTGTGTTGCTTTGTTAGTCCTTAGTTTATCGACCGTTTCGTAAAGTTTCAAAACGTGTACTGCCCAAACCACGCTGATGCCAATTTTGATAAAATCTTCGGGTTTAGCGGTTTTGGCAGTTTTTTCAGGGCGCATTTGTGGGAAAAAAAGCACTTCTTGGATGGAGCTGTTGTTGGTCATCAGCATCACCAACCGATCGATGCCAATGCCGATGCCTGAAGTGGGTGGCATGCCGTACTCCAAAGCGCGGATAAAATCCTGATCGATGTACATGGCTTCGTCATCGCCTTTTTCAGACAAACGGAGCTGCTCTTCAAAGCGCAGCCTTTGTTCGATGGGGTCATTCAATTCGGAATAACAGTTTGCCAATTCTTTGCCGTTGACCATCAATTCAAATCGTTCGGTGAGTTCAGGATTTTCGCGATGAGCTTTGGTCAGCGGGCTCATTTCTTTCGGATAATCGATGATGAAAGTCGGTTGCACATAGTGATGCTCGCATTTTTCACCGAAAATCTCGTCGATGAGTTTTCCTTTGCCCATGCTGTCATCAACCTCCAATTGTAGTTTACGCGCGATTTCTCGTATTTCATTTTCACTTTTCCCGGACAAATCGAAACCGGTGTGAATTTTGATGGCTTCCAAAATCGGCACACGCGGATAAGGTGCTCTGAAATCTATGGTGTGTTCGCCAACTTTCAAAGCGGTGGTTTTATGTACTTGCAGGGCTACCGTTTCCAAGAGTTTTTCGGTGGTGTCCATCATCCAAAAATAGTCTTTGTATGCCACGTAAAGTTCCATGACCGTAAACTCCGGATTGTGGGTTTTGTCCATGCCTTCGTTTCGGAAATCTTTCGAAAACTCATAAACGCCTTCAAACCCGCCTACAATTAATCTTTTGAGATACAATTCGTTGGCAATTCTTAAATAAAGTGGGATGTCAAGTGCGTTGTGGTGTGTGATGAAAGGCCTCGCGGAAGCGCCACCCGGTATGGGTTGCAAAATCGGGGTTTCTACTTCAAGGTATTCGCGTTGGTTGAAAAAATTGCGGATGGCATTGGTTATCTGTGTCCTTTTGACAAAAGTGTCTTTCACTTGATCGTTCACAATCAAATCTACATAGCGCCTGCGGTAGCGTTGTTCAGGATCGGAAAAGGCATCATGTACGTGGCCTTCGGCATCTGTTTTGACAATCGGCAGAGGACGCAAAGCTTTAGACAACACAAATAATTCGCGGGCATGAACGGATATTTCGCCTACTTGGGTTCTGAAAACTTCTCCTCGAATCCCAACAAAATCGCCTATATCTAACAACTTTTTGAACACGGTGTTGTACATGGTGCTTTCTGCATCCGCAGAAATATCGTCGCGGCATACATAGATTTGGATGCGCCCTTTGCTGTCTTTGAGTTCCGCAAAAGAAGCCTTTCCCATGATGCGGCGGCTCATCAACCTACCGGCCAAAACCACCTCCTTGCCTTCAAGGGTGTCGAAGTTTTCAAGTATTTCAGTCGAATAATTTGTGTGTTTGAATTGTTGCGCCGGATAAGGCTCAATACCGAGACTTCGCAATTGTTCCAAGGCCTGTCTTCTGATAATTTCTTGTTCGGATAATGACATGTATATGCTTTCAAAAATTGAGTTGCAAAGATACACAGACAGATTGGATATTTAAAAATTGAATCGTTATCAATATAACGTTTTGCGTGTATGAGAAGTAGCAGATTTAAAAGCACTTCGCTTTCAACCAAGCAGAAACTTTGATAGAAGCACAGAGCTTGATTTAACCACTGAACCGCCACTTTTGGGTAGGTGCTGTTTAGGGGCGTTCTTCTTTCCTCAAAGGCCAAGCAGACCAAACGTTTCATTGTAAGGCGTGTTCAAGTCAATGAATTGAAATTTAGGTGCAGCTTTCTGACTTAATAATTTGTAAATTTTATTGCTTTCGGTATCAGATGACAAGTAATACTCAACAGCTTTTTCACAGTCGGCTTGTGCAAATAGTTTTGTGTCATTTGGAATGATGTTTCGTGTGTTGACAGTTAAAATACCTTTCTTTTTTGAATCAAAAGCAATCTTTGCAAACTCTCCCGTTCGTTTGGAATGGTCTAAGTTGAAAGGAACTATTTGTAAATTTCTCAAAGGAAGTTCGTGAACATCTCCACCAACACAGTATTCCGCAATACTTATGGTCGAAACCATCATAGTGATTTCCTTTTGTAGAAAGTAACGAAAATAACCGTCCGCATTCTTGAAAAGTGGGTCACTGTCGTTAAGGAAACGAAGGAAAAAGCTTGTGTCAAGTAAAACTGCCTTATGCGTCATAACCTCCTCTGATTTCTTTTAACCAATTGTCGGGGTTAATACTGCCGAGCCAAGATTTTTTGGCTCTGTCTCTAAGTGCTTTTAAATATTGTTCGTCATATTTTGGCTGATAGTCGACTAACTCAATGAATTTAAGAGTTGATGTGTCTACTTCACCTGTTTCTGAATGTTGCTTCCCAGTCACACGAATACCAAAAGTTTTGTAAAGAAGATTTTCATCATACTGCTCTAAAAAACTAATTGGTGTTTGAATTCTAATTGTTCCAAGCTCCTCTGTGAAAACGTGTATGTTAGCTTTATCTTTGCCTCCTGCATTGGTTACTTTGCCGTAAAAATAAAATTCTGCGTCTGCCCAAATTGCTTCGGTTCGATAATACTGTGTGGTCTTGTCTACTCTTACTTCATTAGTGTTGTCGAGGGAGGTTTTAATGCTAAAAACATAATTTCTCTTAGTCGCAATATCTTGAATGTTTTCAAATGCCTTTGCAGTTCCCAAGTCGAGAAAGTCAATATTCTGAACTTGTGTCACTTGTCCGATAATTGCATTGAAACCAATGATGTATTGAATTGAAGTTTTAAGAATGTGTTTTACAGATCCTTCTTCAATCTTGTAGCTTATGTTGGGTCTGTCTCTCTTGTCACCAGGATACAATAAATTTTCTGCGTTTTCGAGAATAGAGATTATCTCCCGAATGTCATAATTGTCGGGTGATAGGTCAAGATTTCCCCTTGAACCTGTAATTCTAATCTCTATAAAGCCAACTTTTTCCACGTTACAAATGTAATAATTTTTAAGGTCGGTTTTTCATTATTGTTGAAGTCTTTCTAATATTGCACTGTGGCACCAGAATGCACTATAACTATCAATATAACGTTTTGCGTGTATGAGAAGTAGCGGATTTAAAAGCACTTCGCTTTCAGTTTGGTACTGACTTTTAATAAAAGCAATGATATTTGATTTAACACTGAACCCCCTATTTCTTATACACGACTTTGTTATAAAACGTACTTTATTTAGGGTTTGCCGAAAACATATCAAATCAATAATTATCAGATAATTAGATTTATTTTTATTTGAATAAACGCATAGGATTCCTTATTTTTATGACTATAAGTATGCACTTATGTTCAATTACACACCCCAAAATCAGTTAGATATTTTTAATTGACTGTAGATGGCATCTTATAACATCATGCTTAGTTTATACTTTTGATTTTCAATATCAAAAAAAGAGTGTCAACTAATTTTTAACATCACTTACTTCATTGATCTTTTATTTGGCTAAAGCCTTTTTGGGTTGTTGCAACTGTCATCCCGCTTCAGCGGGATGCAATTGATAAAATGGGTTTGGCTTCAGCCAACCTAAATAGATTTGTGAATGTCTTGGCTTTAAACAAATTGAGATGTACCATCGGCAGCCCCGTTGAGGCGATATGTTGCATAAACTTTGTGATTGCAAGGATTAAAATATTTAGAATGATTTTTATCGGGCACTAATGATATTTTAAATTTTAAAAAATCTTTTTCAGCAAACCCTATTTAGACTTCAATTGAGATTCTCACTTTTCCGCCAAGCCCTAAATACCCCCAAATATACACAACTTTTATATGGCATTCTCCCAGTCACTCCACTTTTCAAAACCCAATTATTTGCATCCTTATCCCGCGGATTCACATTCCTCAGATCCAAGGGATAAGCCGTTTTCATCGTTTTGATCAGGTTACCCGATCAACCGTAAATCTTAGCGAACATTGAATTCCCCCAATTCCTTCAGACTGATTCTGCCCTCATAAAAAGCCTTCCCGATGATGGCTCCCTCGCAGCCTATCTCGGCTAATTGATAAAGGTCCTCTAAACAAGAAACACCACCCGATGCAATCAAGTTGATGCCTCCTGCTTCTTTTAAAATTTTGAGGTACAACTCGTTTGAAGTGCCTCCGAGCATGCCGTCTTTGGAAATATCGGTGCAGATAACGTATCGAATTCCTTCGTTTTGATAATCTACTATAAATGGAAGCAATTCCAATTGAGAACTTTCCTGCCAACCGCTCACGGCTACTTTTTCGTCTTTTGCATCGGCTCCGAGAATGATTTTTTCGCTTCCAAAGGTTTTTATCCAACCTTTGAAAACCTCCGGGTTTCTGACAGCTATGCTGCCTCCGGTTATCTGGCTGGCTCCGCTTTCAAAAGCGGTTTTCAAATCTGCTTCTGATTTTAACCCGCCACCAAAATCTATTTTTAAACTCGTTTGGGAAGCAATTTGCTCCAAGACTTTGTGGTTGACGATATGCTGGGATTTAGCCCCGTCCAAATCGACCAAATGAAGGTATTCAATGCCGTTTGCCTCAAACTGCTTAGCTATTTCCAACGGGTTTTCGTTGTATATTTTTCGCGTGTTGTAATCGCCTTTGGTCAGCCGGACACATTTTCCGTCTATGATGTCGATAGCGGGGATTAGCCTCATGAATTGAAGATTTGTGATTTGTGACTTCAAAATTAAATTATTTAGATGGACTTAATTAAAATTTTATTCAATAAAAGCTCCCACAACAAATCAATTTCCGGCTTTGTCAAGTCTTAAAAAAACTACGTCTAAATTTAAGTTTTGATAAAAATAACTTCAATATCTTGGTAATTGTTATTTATGTCATTCTTTTTTTTAATTTGCATAAGAATAAATCAATAAAACTTCATGAATCCCATTACCCGACTATTTGACATCCCTTCTTATCAACTTGCCAATTACAATCTCGAAGCCGCATTTGTAACCAAATATAAGGGTATTTGGAAGCAAACTTCTACTGTGGAGTATTTAGACAATGCCAACAAAATAAGCCGGGGGCTAATCAAATTGGGGATTCAAGTCAATGATAAAATTGCGGTCATCAGCTCATCTAACCGGACAGAATGGAACACCATCGACATCGGGATTCTCCAAATTGGCGCACAAAACACACCGGTTTATCCCACCATGGCCATCGATGATTACGAATATGTACTAAACCATTCCGAGGCGGTGTTTTGTTTTGTCTCCGATGTCGAAGTTTATGAGAAAGTCAACTCCATCAAAAACCGATTGAAATTTCTAAAAGATGTGTATGCTTTCGATGAAATAACAGGTTGTAAAAATTGGAAAGAAGTTTTGGCACTTGGAAAAGACACATCGTTGCAAGCGGAAGTGGAAAAAAGAAAATCGGAAGTCAAGCCGGACGATTTGGCTACTATTATCTACACTTCCGGAACCACCGGGAAACCGAAAGGTGTGATGCTCACCCACCACAACATCGTCAGCAATGTATTGGACAGTTCGCCACGTGTGCCGTTCGACTCAGGCAAATCGGTTGCGTTGAGTTTTTTACCTATCTGTCATATTTTCGAACGCATGATAGTGTATTTGTACCAATACCACGGCGTGTCTATCTACTTTGCCGAATCCATCGAAAAAGTCGGTGAAAACATCAAAGAAGTTCGGCCTCACGTGATGACCGTCGTACCGAGATTAGCTGAAAAAGTATATGATAAAATCTACGCCAAAGGCGATGAACTTACTGGAATAAAACGAAAATTATTCTTTTGGTCTATCCGATTGGGACTCCAGTATCAGCCCTACGGAAGAAACGGTTGGTGGTATGAATTTAAACTCAAAATCGCCCGCAAACTCATCTTCTCTAAATGGAAAGAAGGCCTCGGTGGCCGATTGGATCTGATGGTTTCAGGCAGCGCAGCGCTTCAGCCGCGTTTGGCTAAACTTTTTGCCGCCGCAGAAATGCCCATCATGGAAGGCTACGGCCTCACGGAAACCTCACCCGTGATTGCGGTGAATGACATGCGAAACTTTAATTTCAAAATCGGAACAATTGGCAAACCTATTGATCATGTAGAAATTAAAATCGCGGAAGACGGAGAAATATTGGTTAAAGGACCCAATGTGATGGCCGGTTATTACAAAGATGCCGAACTCACGGCTAGCGTGATGGCCAATGGTTATTTTCACACCGGCGACATAGGCGAATTCGATTCGGAAGGTTTTTTGCGTATCACCGACCGCAAAAAGGAAATGTTTAAAACCTCCGGCGGAAAATACATCGCGCCACAACTCATCGAAAACGACATGAAACAATCGCCTTATATTGAACAAATCATGGTGATTGGCGATGGGGAAAAAATGCCGGCAGCCTTTATACAACCTGCTTTCGACAACATCAAAAGTTGGGCTGCACAAAAGAAAATCACTTTAGAAAATTCCAATCAAAAAATCGCTCACGACCCAAAAGTCATCGCACTCATTCAAGCAGAAGTCGATCGAGTCAACGAACATTTCGGACATTGGGAACAAATAAAACGCTTTGAGCTGACCTCAGATATTTGGAGCATCAACTCCGGCCACCTAACGCCTACCCTCAAACTCAAACGCAAAAACGTAAAACAGATGTACCAACATTTGTACGATAAAATCTACCGGACTGAAAAGTATTCGTGAATGGAGGACAAATGGCAGCATTGCATGACAAATAGAACACGGATGACACCGATTTAACAGTTTAATACGGTCAGAAATGAAAATTCTTCATGAAAATACTACCGAAACTTTTTACAAAGTTTAAAACGAACTTGGCTATTGTTTTTTGGAGAAAGTTTATGAAAACACCTGCATCTTGAACTGATAAGAAAATTTTGGTAAAGAACCTCAGTTTAATACAAAACTATTCACAAATGATAAAAAACAAATCAAACCCGTTTAAATTCCTCATATCCGCGTCATCTTTGTTCTATTTAAACATGGCTAATAAAACAAAAAATAAACCATCAAATTTTAAATTAAATTAATATTCTAATCATCAAACTATCGATGGTAAAATAAATACAATTAAAAAATAACATAAATTTATTATGCATGCATAATATTTTTTTCTATATTTGGTTTCCATTTCAGATGAAATTATGAAATGCCCATTAACGAACCATCCCGAAAGTACGGGCAGGTTTATCAAACCACCCGAAGCATCGGGACATCGTGATTAATAAGGTATTACATCTGACCGCTAAAAACAAATATTTTAACAGATGAACGACAAAACCATCGATTACGCGTTGCGAGTAGCTTGGCAAGCCATCGTGAAGGCTTACAACGAAGAAGCAAGCAAGGAGGACAGTACGATGACAATCGGTTTTACCCTGCTGAGCATCGACCCGAAGGTAGGCACGCCCTCCACCACTTTAGGTCCAAAAATGGGTATGGAAGCCACCAGCCTTTCTAGAACTTTAAGCATCATGGAACAAAAAGGGCTAATCAAAAGAATAAAAAACCCGGAAGACGGGAGAAGTGTTCTTATCCAACTCACCCCATTTGGGTTGAAAAAAAGAGAGCTTTCCAAAGAAGTCGTATTACATTTTAACGAAGTTGTTGAACAGGAAATAGAAGAAATCAAATTGCAACATTTTTTTGAAGTAACCGAAAAAATTATCGAACTCGTCCAGTCCAAAAAAATATATAACCCCCAAAAAGAATTCATTAAATAAAAACAACAAACACATGAAGCGAATCATTAACAAAGTAGCCGTCGTTGGCTCAGGTATCATGGGAAGCGGTATTGCCTGTCATTTTGCCAACATCGGTGTAGAAGTTCTCCTCTTAGACATCGTCCCGAGAGAATTGACTCCCTTGGAAGAAAAGAAAGGGATCACCAAAGAAAGTAAAACCTTTCGAAACCGATTGGTGAATGACCACTTAGCCGCAGCCATAAAATCTAAACCTTCTCCCCTATACCATGCTTCGTTTGCTTCGCGCATCACCACCGGAAACACCGAAGACGACTTGGCCAAAATCAAAGAGACCGATTGGATTATCGAAGTAGTTGTCGAACGGTTGGATATTAAACAAAAAGTATTTGAGCAAATAGAAAAACACCGCAAACCCGGCACACTGATTACCTCCAATACTTCTGGAATCCCCATTCATTTTATGAGTGAAGGATGCAGCGAAGATTTCCAAAAAAACTTCTGTGGGACTCACTTTTTCAACCCACCGCGCTACCTCAAACTATTTGAAATTATCCCTGGGCCGAAAACCGATCCGGAAGTGATTTCTTTTTTGAATGGTTATGGTGAAAAATTCCTCGGTAAAACAAGCGTAGCCGCAAAAGATACCCCTGCCTTTATTGGAAACCGAATAGGCATTTATGGCATTCAGAGTTTGTTTCACTTGGTCAAAGAAATGGGATTAACCGTGGAAGAAGTCGATAAACTGACCGGCCCTGTCATCGGCCGTCCCAAATCGGCAACTTTCCGGACTGTCGATGTTGTCGGTTTAGACACCTTGGTACACGTGGCCAACGGGCTGTATGAAAACTGTCCCAAAGACGAAGCGCACGAACTTTTTAAACTTCCAGATTTCATTAGTAAAATGATGAAAAACAATTGGTTGGGAAGCAAAACCGGACAAGGGTTTTACAAAAAAGAAGGCAAAGACATCCTCGCACTTGACCTCAATACCCTCGAATATCGCACGCAGAAAAAAGCTTCTTTCGCCACCCTCGAACTCACAAAAACCATCGATGCACCCATCGACCGATTTAAAGTATTGATAGGCGGCAAAGACAAAGCCGCTGAATTTTATCGAAAAAACCTAGCCGGATTGTTCGCCTATGTTTCCAATCGCATTCCGGAGATATCGGATGAGCTTTACAAAATAGACGATGCTATGAAAGCAGGCTTCGGCTGGGAAAACGGCCCCTTTGAAATTTGGGATTCCGTCGGTGTCGAAAAAGGATTGGAACTCATCAAAGCCGAAGGGTTGAATGCTGCAAATTGGGTAGCTGACATGCTCGCTTCCGGAAACAAATCGTTCTATCAAGTCAAGGAAGGAGCTACTTATTTCTATGACATCCCATCGAAAAAACAAACCAAAATCCCGGGTCAGGATGCCTTTATTATCTTAGATAACATTCGCGAAAGCAAAAAAGTTTGGAGCAATGGTGATTCGGTCATTCAGCATTTGGGCGATGGTATTCTCAATGTTGAATTTCGTTCCAAAATGAACACCCTCGGTGGAGGTGTTATCCAAGGCATCAACAAAGCCATCGATTTGGCGGAAAAGGAATACGAAGGATTGGTCATCGGAAACCAAGGACCAAATTTCTCGGTTGGAGCCAACTTAGCGATGGTTTTCATGATGGCAGCCGAACAAGATTATGATGAACTCAACATGGCAATAAAAACCTTTCAAGACACCGTCATGCGGGTTCGGTACTCTTCCATTCCGGTCGTGATAGCTCCACACGGAATGACTTTCGGCGGTGGCTGTGAATTGTCACTGCATGCTGACAAAGTGGTAGCGGCAACTGAAACTTACATCGGTCTGGTTGAATTTGGCGTTGGACTGATTCCCGGCGGCTGTGGCTCCAAAGAAATGGCATTGCGCGCTTCCGACCTATTCAGAAAAAATGATGTTGAGCTCAATGTTTTACAAGAATATTTTCTCACCATCGCCATGGCAAAAGTTTCCACTTCTGCCTATGAAGCATACGATTTGGGAATCTTGCAAAAAGGAAAAGATACGGTTGTGGTCAACCGAAACCGGCAAATTGCCGAAGCTAAAAAGCAGGCATTATTGCTAGCTGAAGCCGGTTATACCAAGCCGATTTTGCGTAAAGATGTCAAAGTACTCGGCAGACAAGCCCTGGGAATGTTTTTGGTGGGAACAGACAGCATGGAAGCCAGTCATTATATTTCCGAGTACGATCAAAAAATCGCAAACAAGTTAGCCTACGTGATGGCAGGCGGTGACCTTTCCGAACCAACTTTGGTCAGCGAACAATATCTGCTCGACATCGAACGAGAAGCATTTCTCTCACTTTGCACCGAGCGTAAAACCTTGGAGCGCATTGAACACATGTTGAAAACAGGCAAGCCTTTGCGCAATTAATAGTTGAAGAAGTACAATGATTTTAATATTAAGTATTAAGATAGTAGATATGCATCAATTTGAAAAACTCAAAATCCGGCAAAAAGCAATGGATTTGACTGAGAAAATCTATATGCTGTGCATTGAACCATCGAATGAAAAATATAATTTAATACTTCAACTAAAAAAAAGTGCTACTTCAATTCCTTCTAGTATTTCGGAAGGTTCGAGAAAATATTCCGATTTGGAGTTTTTACATTTTCTGAGCATTGCAAATGGTTCTGCTTATGAATTGATTAACCAACTTAATATCTTCGAACGCGTTGGCATTGCGAAAGGTGAAAACACAAAGCCACTTATCAATGAACTTGTTGAAATAAGCAATATGAATTTCTCACTACAAAAATCTATTAGAGAAAAATTAAAAAAAATATCTAATCTTAATACTTAATACTTCAATATACTTAATACTTCATTCTATGAAAACAGCCTATATAGTAAAAGGATACAGAACCGCGGTTGGCAAAGCACCAAAAGGGGTGTTCCGATTCAAAAGAACCGACGAATTGGCAGCAGAAACCATTCAATACATGATGGGAAAAATCCCACAACTTGACAAATTGCGAATTGACGATGTCATAGTAGGCAATGCAATGCCTGAAGGTGCGCAGGGATTAAACATGGGCCGTTTTATTTCACTTATGGGCTTAAACACCATTGATGTACCCGGTGCTACTGTCAATCGGTTTTGTTCTTCCGGTTTAGAAACCATTGCCATAGCAACAGCCAAAATTCAATCCGGAATGGCAAACTGCATCATAGCCGGAGGAGCCGAGAGCATGAGTGCCGTACCTATGTCCGGTTTTAAAACAGAGCTCAATTACAATCTAGCAAAATCAGGGCATGAAGACTATTATTGGGGTATGGGAAATACTGCCGAAGCTGTGGCCAATAAATATAAAGTAACCCGTGAAGACCAAGATGAATTTGCATTTAATTCACACATGAAAGCCTTAAAAGCGCAAGTTGAAGGCAAGTTTGATAATCAAATTGTCCCCATCACGGTCGAACAAACCTACTTAGACGAAAATGGTAAAAAGGCAACCAAATCATACACTGTAACAAAAGATGAAGGCCCCAGAGCCGGTACAAGTATGGAAATCCTCTCTAAATTGCCAGCCGTTTTTGCGGCGGGAGGAAGCGTGACGGCCGGAAATTCATCTCAAATGAGTGATGCTGCCGCATTTGTGATTGTCATGAGTGAAGATATGGTCAAAGAACTGAACTTAAAACCCATCGCGCGATTGGTAAGTTACGCAGTGGCTGGTGTAGAACCAAGTCTCATGGGAATAGGACCGATTAAAGCCATTCCAAAAGCAATCAAACAAGCTGGGCTAAAACAAGCAGACATCGCATTGATTGAGTTAAATGAAGCTTTTGCATCCCAATCTTTGGCTGTCATTCGAGAACTCGGATTAGACCCAAACCTTGTCAACGTAAACGGTGGAGCAATCGCCTTAGGTCATCCTTTAGGTTGCACCGGCGGCAAACTCTCTGTCCAACTCTTTGACGAGATGAACAAACGCAACCTGAAAGGCAGATATGGTATGGTGACCATGTGTGTTGGAACCGGACAAGGAGCTGCTGGGATTTATGAACTGCTGTAAATTAGTAAATAATTTGTTCCCTGAGCAAGCCGAAGGGAGCACAAAAAACAAACAATTCTTTCCTGATTTTCCGTCAATCATTCAGGTAAACTTCAGAAAAAGAAAATATTAAAAAACAAGAGACGTTCCCTTCGACTCCGCTCAGGGAACAATCGAATCAAAACATTAAAAATCAAACAAAAAACAAACCCAATATGAGTTCAACATCAACCGACATCTTACGAGGCGGACAGTTCCTCGTCAGAGAAACCCAATGCGAAAATGTATTCACTCCCGAAGATTTTTCGGAAGATCAAATCATGATGCGTGATGCAGTCAAAGAATTTGTAGATCGTGAAATCTGGCCTAACAAAAGCCGATTTGAAAAGAAAGATTACGCCTTCACCCAATCGAGTATGAAACAAGCCGGCGATCTTGGCTTTTTAGGAGTTACTGTACCGGAGGCCTACGGCGGTCTTGGGATGGGGTTCGTTTCCACCATGTTGGTTTGCGATTATATTTCTGGCGCAACCGGCTCTTTTTCAACTGCTTTTGGCGCACATACCGGTATCGGCACTTTGCCTATTACTTTGTACGGAACCGAAGAACAAAAAAAGAAATACCTTCCGTTACTTGCCACAGGTGAATGGTTTGGTGCCTATTGCTTGACCGAGCCGGGTGCGGGATCGGATGCCAACAGCGGAAAGACAAAAGCCGTACTTTCGGCGGACGGTACACACTACAAAATCACCGGGCAGAAAATGTGGATTTCAAATGCCGGATTCTGTAAAGTATTTATCGTGTTTGCCCGCATCGAAGACGATAAAAACATCACCGGATTTATTGTAGAAAACGATCCTGCCAACGGCATCAGCATGAATGAAGAAGAACATAAATTAGGCATCCGCGCTTCTTCTACCCGCCAAGTTTTTTTCAACGAAACTAAAGTCCCCGTCGAAAACATGCTCTCTGAAAGAGGCAACGGATTCAAAATCGCCATGAACGCGCTCAACGTTGGACGTATCAAATTGGCCGCTGCTTGTCTGGATGCCCAACGCCGGGTGATTACCAATTCGGTGAAATATGCCAACGAACGCGTACAATTCAAAACCCCGATTTCCCAGTTTGGAGCTATCAAATATAAATTGGCCGAAATGGCTACCAACTGTTTTGTGGGCGAATCTGCTTCTTATCGCACCGCTAAAAACATTGAAGACCGCATCGCTATCCGAATCGCTGAAGGCAATTCTCATCAGGAAGCTGAACTGAAAGGCGTGGAAGAATATGCCATCGAATGTTCCATATTAAAAGTTGCTGTTTCCGAAGACATCCAAAATTGTGCCGATGAAGGTATCCAGATTTTTGGAGGAATGGGCTTTTCCGAAGACACCCCGATGGAAGCTGCCTGGCGCGACGCCCGGATTGCCCGTATTTACGAAGGCACCAACGAAATCAACCGCATGCTTTCAGTGGGTATGTTGATTAAGAAAGGTATGCGTGGCCATGTTGATTTGCTCGGCCCTGCTACAGCTGTTGCCAATGAGTTGACTTCCGTGCCTTCCTTTGACAGACCAGATTACAGCATCTTGTTTACCGAAGAAAAAGAAATGGTTGCCAAACTCAAAAAAGCACTCTTGATGGTTGCGGGTAGTGCCGTACAGAAATTCGGCGCTGACTTTGAAAGTCATCAACAAATCTTGTTGAGTACATCCGACATGTTGATTGAGATTTACATGGCCGAGTCGGGAATTTTACGTGCTGAAAAATTGTCGAAAACAAAAGGCGAAGCTTTCGTACAAGAACAAATTTCGTTGGCAAAACTTTATCTCTACCACGCAGTCGATTTGGTAAGTAGCAAAGGAAAAGAAGCCATTGTTTCTTTCACTTCCGGAGATGAACAACGCATGATGTTAACTGGTCTAAAACGCTTTACCAAATATGTAAACGAACCCAACGTGGCGGATTTGCGCATACAGATTGCCGACAAACTGATTGCGGAAAATGCCTACTGTTTTAGTTAGATTTTTTCTAAAAGTGATGAATACTTATTAAACAAACCATGAAAGCAACTCAATTGTTTAAGAATTTTTTTGAAAGTGAAAAAGCAGGTGGCTTAATTTTAATTTTTGTCACTGTTTTTTCTCTTTTATTAGCTAATTCACCCTGGCAACAGTCCTACGTAGGCTTTTGGCAATCAGATCTTGGTGGCCACAGCATCACGCACTGGATTAATGACGGACTGATGACAATCTTCTTCTTGTTAATCGGGTTGGAATTAGAAAGAGAAATATACATAGGTGAATTGTCTGATTTCAAAAATGCTTCGTTGCCTATCTTTGGTGCACTAGGAGGTATGCTTGTTCCGGCAGGAATATATTTGCTTTTTAATTACGGAACGGACTCTCAATCGGGCATAGGAATCCCGATGGGGACGGATATTGCGTTTGCAATTGGTATTTTATCTTTGTTAGGCAATAAGGTTCCCGTTTCTTTAAAAATTTTTCTGACCGCTTTGGCTGTTATAGACGATTTGGGTGCCATCCTCATCATTGCGCTTTTCTACACGGTCTCGATTTCTTTTATCAATCTCTCCATTGCAATAGGTATTTTCGGTGTCTTACTTTTGCTCAACCGAATGAAAGTCAGAAACCTGATCCCTTATTTAATAGGTGGTGTCGGAATGTGGTATTTTATGCTTAATTCGGGGATTCATGCTACCATTACCGGAGTTTTGATGGCATTTACAATCCCTTTTAGAAAAGGTGATGGAGAATTTTCTCCCTCCTACATTTTAGAACATTTTTTACACAAACCGGTTGCATTTATTATTTTGCCATTATTTGCCCTTGCCAATACAAGCATAATTCTTGGAAGCAACTGGCATGAAGGTTTAACATTGTTGAGCAGTTTAGGTATAATGGCTGGCCTTTTCATTGGTAAACCATTGGGTATAGTTGTCTTTTCATTTGTTGGTGTGAGTGCCGGACTTTGTATTTTACCACCTGATTTGAAATGGAAAAATATCGTTGGAGCCGGTTTTTTAGGAGGAGTAGGCTTTACCATGTCTATCTTTATTGCACTTTTGGCTTTTAGCGATGATGGCATCGTCAATAGTTCAAAAATAGCCATTCTACTTGCGTCTCTTTTAGCAGGAATCACGGGTTATATTTTACTCAAATTGACTTTAAAATCAACTGTTGTCGATGAATAGTAGAATTTTTCTGAAATCCTGAGTTCGATTAATCCAAAAATCGTCAGTCCCGAAGCCTCGGTAGAGTGATTCTGATGAAGCACGAATCGGAATTGTATCGAAAACAAGCATTTTGAATTCAAAAACCTATTTTCAATACACTTTTCTCCCTCCCGTTCCGACACCTCTCATCCCGATAAATTGGGATGAGAGCTTTTGTATCCATAAAAAAATAATCAGACTCAGGTTAAAAGATTTCAATCATTAAAAAAAGACCAATAATAATTCTTATTTTCATAAAAAAATCCGCTTGTTTTGACAAGCGGATTTTAGTTAAGTGAGTGAAACTTTTTTATTAAGAAATTTATTTTACTTTGTCAACGATGGCTTTGAACGCTTCCGGGTGGTTCATGGCCAAATCGGCAAGCACCTTTCTATTAAGCGCAATTTCGCTGGCATTCAACCTACCCATAAATTGTGAGTAAGACAAACCGTATTGTCTGACTCCTGCGTTGATACGCTGAATCCACAAAGCGCGGAAATTTCTTTTGTTTTGTCTGCGGTCTCTGTAAGCATAGACTAATGCTTTATCGACGGCGTTTTTAGCAACTGTCCAAACGTTTTTGCGTCGTCCAAAAAAGCCTTTGGCTAATTTCATGACTCTTTTTCGTTTGGCGCGTGTCGCAACTGAATTTACTGATCTTGGCATAATGATTTATTTTTTTGCAGTAGGCGGTTCTGATTTTTATGAACACTTTTGGCCCGCTCCATGGTTAATAATTAATTACCTGCGTCGCTGATTATTTCAATCGCAACTGCTCTCTCACACTATTTGAGTCTGCATCGCTCACCAAGGTTGCATGGGTCAACTTCAACTTGCGTTTGTTTGACTTCTTGGTCAGGATGTGGCTTTTAAAAGCGTGTTTTCTTTTGATTTTTCCCGAGCCGGTCAGTTTAAACCGCTTTTTGGCTCCGGATTTCGTTTTTTGCTTTGGCATTTTTTACCTGTTTTTATATAGATTTACTCACTTACTCTTACTTAGACTTCTTAGGAGCTAAGAACATTGTCATTCTTTTCCCTTCTAACTGTGGCAGTTGTTCTACTTTCCCGAATTCTTCCAAATCTTGCGCAAGGCGCAACAAAAGAATCTGCCCTTGTTCTTTATAAATTATAGAACGTCCTTTGAAAAACACAAAAGCTTTCAGTTTGGCTCCTTCCTTCAAAAACTTCTCTGCATTTCGTTTTTTGAATTCATAATCGTGTTCGTCGGTTTGCGGACCAAAACGAATCTCTTTAATAATCACATTAGCCGACTTCGCCTTCATGACTTTCTCTCTTTTCTTTTGCTCGTAAACAAACTTTTTATAGTTCATTATCTTGCAAACAGGAGGTTCCGCATTGGGTGAAATCTCAACCAAGTCCAATTCTTGTTCTTCGGCCATAGCCAAAGCTTCACGAACCGGATAAACGCCAATTACGACATTTTCGCCAACCAATCTCACCTCAGGAGACTTAATGAGTCCATTAATACGGTGTGCATCTTTTTTTTCGATTCTGGCTGGGCCGGAAAATCTTTTTCTACGAATAGCTATAACGAAACAATTTAGGGGTTAAACATTAAATTCTTTTATATCTTTTCTCAACTCATTCTGAATCAATTCAATAAACTTTTCAACTTTCATATTTCCCAAACTTTCACCTCCGTGCCTTCTGACAGATATAGTTCCATTTTCAGCTTCTTGCTCACCAACTATGACCATGAACGGATATTTTTGCATCTCTGCTTCTCTGATTTTCTTGCCGATGGTCTCATTTCTCGAATCTTTCAGGGCGCGAATTTCGTGATTTTCCAGCAGACTAAAAACATTTTCTGCATAATTTTCACATTTCTCACTTACATTCAAAATTATAACTTGATGAGGGGTGAGCCAAAGCGGAAAATTACCGCCGGTGTGTTCCAATAAAATTGCGACAAAACGCTCCATGCTACCAAAGGGTGCCCGGTGAATCATAACCGGCCTATGCATTTCATTATCAGCTCCCTTATAGGTCAACTCAAAGCGTTCCGGTAAGTTATAATCCACTTGTATGGTTCCTAATTGCCAACTTCTCCCCAAAGCATCTTTGACCATAAAATCGAGCTTAGGACCGTAGAATGCAGCTTCTCCATATTCAATTTTTGCCTGAAGATTTTTTTCCTTGGCCGCATTGATAATGGCACGTTCTGCTTTTTCCCAATTCTCGTCCGAACCTATGTATTTTTCGGGTTTTTCGGGATCGCGTAAAGATATTTGTGTTGTGAAATTTTCAAAACCCAACGAACCAAAAACGTACAAAACCAAATCGATTACTTTTTTAAACTCATCATCAAGTTGGTCTGGT
Organism: Flavobacteriales bacterium CG_4_9_14_3_um_filter_40_17; assembly: GCA_002790195.1. GTDB lineage: Bacteria > Bacteroidota > Bacteroidia > Flavobacteriales > Flavobacteriaceae > UM-FILTER-40-17. The sequence continues at coordinate 8,499 of PFUR01000057.1, read as the reverse complement.
GTACAAAAAATGTGCGCATCGTCTTGGGTAAAACCGCGTACACGAGTTAAGCCATGCAATTCGCCACTTTGCTCGTATCTGTAAACCGTTCCAAACTCGGCATAACGTTTCGGTAAATCTTTGTAACTCCAAGGTTTGCAGTTGTATATTTCACAGTGATGCGGGCAGTTCATCGGCTTGAGCAGAAAGATTTCTCCTTCATTAGGTGTGTGTATAGCTTGAAAACTATCGGCTCCATACTTGGCAAAATGACCGGAAGTCACATACAGCTCTTTTTGCCCGATGTGTGGTGTGATGACCATTTCATAACCGGCTTTCTTTTGTGCCTTTTTCAAAAAATTTTCAAGTCTTTCCCGTAAAGCGGCTCCCTTGGGCAACCACAAAGGCAAACCTAAGCCTACTTTGGCAGAAAAAGTAAATATTTCAAGTTCTTTGCCCAATCTACGGTGGTCACGTTTCTTGGCTTCTTCGAGTAACGTGAGATAATCTGTCAGGTCCTTTTGTTTTGGAAAGGAGATGCCATAAATACGGGTAAGTTGTTTGTTTTTTTCATCACCCCGCCAATAAGCACCTGCGATACTGAGCAACTTGACAGCTTTGACAAAACCGGTATTAGGAAGATGTCCGCCACGGCACAAATCGGTAAAAGTATCATGATCGCAAAATGTGATGGTTCCGTCTTCGAGGTTTTCTATGAGCTCTACCTTAAACTCGTTGCTTTGATTTTTATAATAGGCCAAAGCTTCATTTTTTGATGCACTTCGCATGGCAAATTCATGCTTTCCGCGTGCAATTTCAAGCATTTTATTTTCTATGGCAGGAAAATCCTTGTCTGAAATACTGTGCCCGTTTGGGTCGATATCATAGTAAAAACCGTTGTCGATGGCAGGACCGATGGTCAGTTTGACACCCGGGTAAAGTGATTCTAAAGCTTGTGCCAAAATGTGCGCACTCGAATGCCAAAAAGCTTTTTTGCCTTCCGGATCATTCCAAGTATAAAGCACAAGGCTTCCGTCTTGGGTAAGCGGTGTAGTGATTTCAATAGTTTGCTTGTTGAAACCGGCAGAAAGGATGTTTCGCGCCAAGCCTTCGCTGATGGATTGCGCAACTTCAAAGGGTGTAACCCCTATAGCAAAAGATCTGGACGAACCGTCCGGAAAGGAAATTGAAATCATACACTTTTTTTTAATCGAACTGCAAAGATAAGTGGTAAAAGTTGCACAAACAAGTCGATTTTTTTGCAGTTTTGCAAGATTATTATTTCTTATTTGAATTGACCTTTATTTAAGTAAAATGAAGCTGAACGCTTTTAGAGTCGAGTTTTTTGAATCTTTGAAAAACTTTTATGAGTTGGAAGAAGTTCGGGGATTTTACGCCTTGTTGTTGCAAGAAAAATTAGGCATCAGTCGAGCAGAAGCAGTGCTTCAGGCGGAAAGCGTGTTGGATGCATCGACCGAAGCGGCTTTTAAAGAAATATTAAAAAGGTTGAGAAATCAAGAACCGATACAATATATCTTGAATCGGACTTATTTCTGTGATTTACTTTTTGTATTGCATGCCAATGTATTAATTCCAAGGCCTGAAACCGAAGAATTGGTTTATTGGATAGTGTCGCAGTACAAAAATAATCCTTCAAAAAATCTTAAAATTTTAGATATTGGCACCGGAAGTGGCTGCATCGCGATTTCGTTGGCTAAATTACTGCCCAACGCTACAGTCAGCGCGATGGATATTTCTAAAAAAGCATTGAACACAGCTTTGGAAAATGCGCAAAACAACCAAGTACAAATCAATTTTATCGAGGCAGATGTATTAAAAACTGTTTCGTTGGAATCTTCTTTTGACCTCATTGTTAGCAATCCGCCTTATGTATTAGAGGTCGAAAAATCAAAAATGCAGCCCAATGTTCTAAATTTTGAACCACACCAAGCCTTGTTCGTCACCGATGCAAATCCCTTGATTTTTTATGAAAAAATAGCGAATTTAGCCCTCAGGCATTTGAGTAAAAAGGGTCGGCTTTTTTTTGAAATCAACGAATCTTATGGAAGTAAAATCAAAAATTTATTAGCAGAAAAGGGATTTTCGTCCATCAAACTAAAAACAGATTTTTACGGAAAAAATAGGATGATAAGCAGTGGATTTCACTAATCTATCAGCGCAAAAATGCACCAAATTCAGTCTCAAAAGCTACTTGTATTTTCTTCATTATTTTATCTATCCGATTGTCTTCCAAAGTTTTATTATCGTCCTGCAAAATAAAACTCAAGGCATAACTCTTTTTCCCTTCAGGCAGGTTTTTACCTTCATATACATCAAACAAATCAACCTTTTTAAGTAAATTTCGTTCCTGCCTATAAGCCGAATGATACAGCTTTTCAAAGTCGGTAGATTTATCGAGCAACAGAGCCAAATCTCTTCGAACCTCAGGAAATTTCGGAATGTCTTGAAAATGGATCTTTCTGTCTGAAAAAGAGCAAAGTATTTCATCCCAATTTAAAAAGGCGTAAAACACTTCTTGCTTGATGCCGAAATCTTTGGTAACTTCAGATTTAACGACTCCGATTGAAGCTATATTTACATTTTTAGAATTAACATAACTTAAACCTTCCGAAAAAGCATCAAAAGTGGCGGGAATGGACTTTAAATCTGATATTTCCAAAGAATTAAAAACAAAATCCACAATTCCTTTTAAGTGAAAAAAATGTGAAGACTCTCTTGGTTTTGTCCAATTTTCTTCGCCGTTATTCCCAGTAATAAAAAGAGAAAGCATTTTATTCTCCTTAAAATCTGTCGCTTCATTGCGGTAAATTTTTCCAAATTCAAACAATTTTAGGTTGTTTTTTCTGCGATTGAGATTGTAGGCAACCGACTCTAATCCGGTGAAGAGCAACTGTGTGCGCATGATGGAAAGCTCTGTACTCAAAGGATTGAGAATTTGGACCGCCATGGACTGATCAAATGATTTGTCAAATTTTAAATAGCCTGGAGAGGACAGCGAATTGGTCATTATTTCATAAAAACCATTCGAAACCAATTGATTGGCAATTTTGTCTTGTATTTTGAAGTCTTCAAACCTGCCTACATGGCTGATGGAAGCATTGAGTTTATCTGAAAAATTGATGTTATTGTAGCCGTAAACCCGTAGGATTTCTTCTATCACATCTGCTTCTCTGATAACATCTACCCGATAGGGCGGAATGCACAGTCCCATCCCGGTTTCAGTCACGCTCAACACTTTGATTTCTAAATAAGACAAAACTTTTTTTATGGTGTCTTGGGGTAAATTCTCGCCAATGAGTTTGTTGACTTTTTCAAAGGTTAAAAATACTTTGTGGTCTTCAACTTTTTTGGGATAAAAATCAACTAAATCGGAAGAAATCTTAGCTTCGGCCAATTCTTTAATCAAAATGGCGGCTCTTTTCAATGCATAATCCGTGATATTGATATCGATTCCCCTTTCAAACCGGAAAGACGCATCGGTATTGAGACCGTGCCGTTTGGCAGTTTTACGGATACTGATGGGATCAAAATAAGCGCTTTCTAAGAATACGGAAGAGGTTTGTTCCGTAATGCCTGAATTTTTCCCACCGAAAACTCCTGCTATACACAAGGGTTTTTCAGAATCACAAATCATTAAATCGTCCGGATGTAGTTTCCGCTCTACATCGTCTAAAGTAACAAAAGTTGTATCTGCGGGTACTGTTTTTACGATGATCTTATTTCCTTTTATTTTGAAAGCATCAAAGGCATGCAATGGTTGCCCGAGTTCGTGCATGACGTAATTGGTTGCATCCACTACGTTGTTTCTGGGTACTATTCCAATTGCTTTCAGTCTATTTTTGAGCCAATCGGGAGATTCTTTTACTTTGACTTCGGTCAGTGTAACGCCACAATATCTGGGTGCCAATTCTTTTTTGACAATCTCAACATCGATTTTCAATGTGCGATTGTCCACCCCAAAACTACTGATGGAAGGTGTTATCAGTTCATGAATTTTTTCATGTTGAGCCAATCCGGCTCTTAGGTCTCGAGCCACACCAAGATGGCTCATGGCATCGGCTCGATTGGGTGTCAATCCAATTTCAAATACTTGATCGTCTTCGATACTAAATACTTTGGAAGCTAAAGTGCCAGGCGAAAGTTCGGCATTTAAAATCAGGATACCTTCATGGCTGTTGCCCAATCCTAACTCGTCTTCGGCACAAATCATCCCTTCGCTAACCTCTCCTCTGATTTTTCCTTTTTTTATTTCGAAAGGGTTTCCTTCCTTGTCATACAATATGGTACCGATGGTCGCAACCGGTACTTTTTGCCCTGCGGCAACATTGGGTGCTCCGCAAACTATCTGGAGTATGTTTTCACTGCCAATATCTACTGTTGTTATCTTTAGCCGGTCTGCATTTGGATGTTGAACACAAGTCAGCACATTCCCGACTACGACTCCTTTGAGCCCGCCGGGGACTGTCTGGTAATTTTGTATGCCTTCAACTTCCAATCCGAGGTTTGTCAAAACTTCTGCAACTTTTTCAACGTCAAGGTTGATTTTAATAAACTGTTTCAACCAATTATGAGAAATCTTCATGCTTGTAATATTTAAAGCAATTTAATAGAAAAGTAAAATTATGCTTTTTGAATTGCGGGACAAAGATAACAATGTAAGACAGATGATAAAATCGCAGCTATAAACTTTTTTGTTATCTTCGTGTTTTAAAAACCAAAAACCAAAATATATGCGCCTTTACCGTTTATTCCTTGTCCTGATTGTGATTGGATTTACAGCTTGTAAAGAGCCTGTAAAACCTATTCCAAAAACTGAAGCCAAAAAAGACAGCACAACTGTAACTCCGAAAAACAAGAGGCCGGTTTCTCTTGAAAATGGAAAATTTTTTGAGAAAAACGGGATAAAATATCTCTATGGCGGCAAAGACGAATCACAGCATTTCGATATTACTGATTATTCCCTCAAAGATGCAAATTTTCATTACGGTATTGGCAGAGAAACCTTTCCTGCTTTGCTTAAACCCCAATTTACCACAATCGCAGCTGTTGACACTTCCTATCAAGATTCAGATCGATTTCTGATTTTGAAAGGTAAAAATGTGATAAAAGCATATTCGGTGAGAGATTTGACGCACTATGAAGTGGTAAACGATATAATCGATGGGAAACCTGTGATGGCGGCATATTGTGTTTTGGCTGATTTAGGTGCTATTTATGACCGCGTCTTATATGGCAAGGAATTTACTTTTGCCTTGACTGGTTATACTTATTACGACGATGCAGTGTGGAACGGGTTGGACGGATTTATGCTTTGGGACCGAGAAACTGAAAGCATGTGGTGGCCGTTGACCGGTAAAGCTATTTCGGGTAAAATGAAAGGGGCTGATATGAAATTATATGATGAATCTACTTGGGAGCAAACCACTTGGGAAAAATTGAAAGAAAACTATCCAAACGCCCAAGTATTGATTTCCGGACAAGATTTTGAACGACCCAAAACATGGAGGCATTACGACACCGTTGATTTGACGGGAAGTTATCAAAACACAATAGCTCCGAAATGGGGTGAGAAAAACAATTAAGCAATTTATTGTTGTCCTGTAAAAATAATTGGCATTTTACAATATCCCCATCAGGCTATACTTTTAATTTTTCAACACAAGAAAAATATCAACAGATTTTTAATGACCTCTAACCTCATTTATTTTTTTTTCTGCTAAAGCCTTTTTTGGGTTGTTGTAGCTGTCATCCCGCTGAAGCGGAATGCAATTAATGAATTGTGGTTGCTTAGCGAGCCTGAACAGATTTGTGAATGTCTTGGCTTTAGCCAAAACAGATTGCTTTCCTGTCTATATTACGACTTTGGAGAAGTTGTTTTAGTTACATTTGAGCCAAATCTCAGCCATAGAAAAAGAGAAATCGTTCTATGCGATATATTACATAAGTCATGTGATTGCAAGGATTAAAATATTCGATTAATTTTAAAAGGACACGAATATAAGCGATGGATTTTTTACACGCATAGAGTCCGAGAAATATTTTCTCCGTGTTCTTTGTTTCTCTGTTCAAAACCTATCAAACACGGTTTATCAAAACCTCTTTTCCAGTTTCATCTCATCGTCCCGATGAATCAGGAAAAGATTTGTGGTGAATTTTCATTACACTGTATGCCAAAATAATTTCTAAATTTTAGGCAAGCAATTTTTTAAACCAACAATTTGAATAATTTCCGATAGAATTCATCCGGCTTGAAGGGTTTACTAATCAAATCGTCCATGCCACATGCAAAAATTTCTTGCCTGGTTTCGCTTAAGGAAAGTGCCGTCAGTGCGATGATAGGGATTTGTGGGTTGAATATTCGGATGTAACGGGTTGCCTCTATTCCACTGATGCCCGGCATACGGATATCCATCAAGACACCATCATAAACTTTATTTTTTACTAATTCGACTGCTTTTGTTCCGTTGTCAACCACTTCACATTTCATACCGATGTTTTCTACCATCTTTCGGGTAATCATTTGGTTGATTTTATTGTCTTCTACGATGAGTATGAATTTGCTTTTCAGCAACTCTAAATCAAATTTTAAATCTTCGGATGTTGCTTCATTCTGCGCTACCTTCATGGTCAACTCAAAGTAAAATTTAGAGCCCTCGCCGACTTTGCTCTCAACTGCTATTTCAGAATCCATCAATTTAAGCAGGCGTTTTACGATGGCTAACCCCAAACCTGTCCCACCAAATTTCTTGCTTATTTCCAAAGAACCTTGTGAAAAATTGTCGAAAATGTCTTCCAATTTTTCCTTCGGAATGCCGATGCCGGTATCTTCAACCTCAAAAATAAAATTGACCGCATTCGATTTTAAAGAATTGATTTTTACGCGTATCCAAACTTTTCCATTTTCAGTAAATTTAATCGCATTGCCAACCAAGTTGAAAATAACCTGGTGTATTTTGACTTCATCCCCCAACAGAAAATCGGGTAAATTGGGATCTATTTCTAAAATTAACTCGTTATCATTTTTTTTGACAATCTCATTTAAGGATTGGGAAATCTGCTGAATGTTGTCTCTCAAGTTGAATCTTTCAAATTCTAATGTTGCACGTTCAGAGTCCAATCGGTTTATTTCCAGTATATCGTTGACCAAAGCCAATAGATACTCACCCGAATACTTGAGTGATTCCAAGTTTTCGACTTGTTCGGGTTTGGGCTTTTCTTTTAACAGCAAGTGTGTCAGCCCGGTGACTGCATACAAAGGAGTGCGCAACTCGTGGCTAATTGTTGAGATAAACCGTTCTCTAACTTTTGCAGAGGCTTCTGCTTTATTCTTGCTGATTTCGAGTTGCTGGTTTTTGATGCGCAACAGTTCGTTGTTTCGCACCCGCATGGTGTTGTTTCGGTATAGCGTACGTGTCAGGAAAATCAAAATAATGGATAAAGAAACACTCATAAAAGAAACTAAATAAAGTATCCGAAGTGTTTTACCATCGTTTTTTGTTACCTCTTTTAGTCTGGAAATTTCTTCATCTTTAAAGAGGCTTTCTTTATTTCTATTACCGATTGGGAAGAGTGCGTTCTGGTTTGAAAATAGGATTTCATGATTTATTCCTTGATGTTTTTTGAGAAAAATAACGGACTGTTCAAATTGATTTTTCTTTTCGAAATAGTCAGACAATCGCTTGTATCCCAGTGATTTTATCATCGGGAAGTCGTTGTGCTCAGCAAACTTGAGAATCTCATTTGTTTTGTCATAAGCATCCTCCAATTGATTTTGCTTCAACAAAACTCCGGCTAACTTAGTGAGTGCGTAATATCTATAATAATCATTGTTAGTTTTTTTGAAAAGTTCGATTGAACTTTGATAATTCGCCAAAGCTAATTCCAATTTTTCTTTAGATTCATACACAAAACCCAAGTACAAATAGGATTTTGCCTTAAAATCTTCGTCCGGATCCTTATCCAATGTATTCAGCCCCGTATTGAGATACAAAATTGCTTTGTCGTAATTTTTCTGTGTCCAATAATACATCCCCAACACAGAGTACGATTCGATTAAGCCATCGTTATCCTTGATTTCATTTTGCATTCTGATGGACTCCAATAACATATCTTCAACCCCTTGGTAATAATCGAGCGCAATATAGTATCTGCTAAGAAGTGTGGCTGAGCGCGATTCATATTTACTGTTTTTTTGTAATAAGGCCGTTTCATACAAATTCTGCGCTATCTGCAAAGCATCGGTATATCTGCTCTTTTTGTAAAATTCGCTTGCCTGTATTATTTTAGTTTCAAAATAAGCATCAGCAAAAGCGGTTGTTCCCTGCGAATGTATTTGTAAGCAGGCCAACATAATAATTATGAATAGAAGTAGCTTTGTTTTCATAAAAAAACATTCATTTTCTTAAAATGAACGTAAATGTAATTATTTCTTGTCAAGAAATTGAATTAAATCAATTATCCTGGCAGAATATCCTGTTTCATTGTCATACCAACCGATAA
>PFUR01000044.1 GCA_002790195.1 Flavobacteriales bacterium CG_4_9_14_3_um_filter_40_17 | reverse complement strand
GTCACGCCGCGTCGATTATCCGGTTATTGGGGGCTTTCTACAACAAGAATGGGCGCATTTTGGCATTATCTATTTCGGCATTATTTTCGATTTGCTCATCGTGCCGTTGTTGCTTTTTAAAAAAACGCGCCGGTTTGCTTTCGGAATTTCGATTTTCTTCCATCTTTTTAATTCGATTGTTTTTCAAGTCGGGATTTTCCCCTATTTATCTTTGGCATTCACTTTGTTTTTCTTCGAGCCGGAAACCATCGCGCGTATTTTTCTCAAAAAGAAAACCGTTTATACCGAAAATGAAATCGTCATCCCCCAAAACAGCAAGTTGATTCGAACCGTTTTCATCGTTTATTTTCTGATTCAAATTGGGTTGCCACTTCGGCATTGGGCAATTCCCGGCGATGTATTGCTCACGGAGGAAGGCCACCGGATGAGTTGGCGGATGATGTTGCGTACCAAAAAAGGGGCGATTCAATACAAAGTACTCAACAAAAAAACCGGTGCGTTGTATTTCATCAACCCAAGTGATTCACTAACCGTAAAACAAGCCAACGCTTTGGCAACCAAGCCCGATTTTATTTGGCAATTTGCCCAACGTATCAAAAAAAATCTTCAGGAAAAAGGAGAAGATGTGTCGGTATTTGCTATCGGAAGCGTGAGCACCAACAACAAACCTTACGTGACCCTCATCAACCCAGACGCGGATTTGGCTTCCGAAAAATGGCAATTTTTCTGGCATAATTCTTGGCTAATCCTACCTAATCGAGCGGATTAGCATGTTGAAAATGTTAAAAAACCGTCTTTCAGCACTTTAATCATTTTAATAAGGTTTATTTAATAAAAATTTAACTTATTTTTGTGGCAGATTGTATTGAATATCACAACCAATTTAAGTCTTGCCCTGAACTGAGAAATCTATGATTAAAAATTACTTTACCCTAAGATTGGCAAGGATTATATCAACGGCGTTTTTATTGTTCTCAATAATGGCCGCCAAAGCGCAGACTTTATCGGGTAAGGTAATCGATTCAGATAAAAACCCGATTGCATTTACCAACGTCATCCTTTTAAAAGCCACCGATTCCATCCCTTTGTTGGGAGCTGTGACCGACGAAACTGGACTATATGAAATTTCTGGAATAAAAAATGGCGCATACATATTAAAAGTCAGCTATTTGGGCTTCGAGACTTTCTTTGAAAAATTTACGTTTCCTGATAAATCTCAAATCGATATTCTCTTAAACGCCAATACTACAGAGCTCGAAAGTGTCGATTTAGTTGGGAGAAAACCGACCGTCAAACGCGAAATAGACCGGTTGGTATTCAATGTAGCCAATACTTCATTGACCGAAGGAAACATTTGGGATGTGCTAAACCGGACTCCCGGCGTGATTATCAACCAAGAAGAAATTTTGGTTAAAAACTCAGGAAATGTAGTGGTTTATATCAATGACCGCCGAGTCAATCTGACTTCATCAGAGCTCAAACAATTGTTGGAAGGGACTGCGGCCAACAACATTCAAAGCATCGAAGTCATCACCAATCCGCCGGCAAAATATGATGCAGAAGGTGGCTCTGTTATCAACATCAAAATGAGCAAAAATCTGATTACAGGCTACAATGGAAATGTTTTTTCAAACTACACCCAAGGGATATTTCCAAAATTTGCATTCGGCACGGGTCAATTTTACAAAACCGACAAAATCAATTTTTTCGCCAACTACAACTACAACACCGGCATCAACAACCGGCACAACAACGAAGGCATCCAATTTATCGAAAACAACCAGCCTACCGATCGTTGGGCAACAGTTTTTGACAGGAATTACCAAAATGAAACACATACGCTCAACACAAATTTCGATTATACGATAGACCAAAAAAGTTCGCTCAGCCTGTCATCAACCGTACTGTATAAACCTTACTGGAAACAAGACAATGTTTCTGAAACCGAGATATTTTCATCCGCGAATGTTTTAGATTCTACTTTCAACACCCTCAACGTGATGCGCGACGAAAGTAGCAACGTGGCTTTTCAGGCGGATTACCAACGAAAACTCACTGAAAATGGTGCAAAAATGACAGTCAACGCCTTTTACAGCAACTACTATTACAACCGTACCCAAGATGTAAACACCGACTATTTTTTGCCCGATAAAACGTTTATCCGAAACAATGGTTTTGACACCGATGCCACACAAAGCATCAATATATTTACGGCACAAGCGGGATATGAAGGAACATTGAAAAACGGATTTCATGTAGAGACAGGTGCAAAAATATCGACCATCGACAGCAACAACGAGCTGAAACAATTTAACGTGGTCAATGGACAATCTGTACTCGATACCAACGAGAGCAATACTTTTTTTTATGACGAAACCGTTTTGGCGGGCTATTTGAGTTTGGACAAAAACTGGGACAAATGGCAACTCAAACTCGGTTTACGCGGAGAATATGCCGACATCACCGGAAATTCGCCCACACTCAGTTTGATAAACAATCAGTTCAACCTCAAATGGTTTCCGACACTTTATTTGGGGCACACAGTTTCAGATAATTTAGACCTATCGATGTCTTACGGGAAACGAATTACCCGGCCACGGTATGAAATGCTCAATCCGTTCCGAAATTTTTTGACCGACAATGCTTTTAGCGGCGGGAATCCTGATTTGAACCCGGCTATTACGCACAAAGTCACCTTAGACATCACCGCTTGGAAAAGGCACACTTTCGGATTGTATTTTGACTACATTAAAGGTGATATACTCGAGTTGAGTTTTCAGGACAATACCAACCGGATTTTAAAATACGCGAGTGTTAATTTGGATAGGACACGCTCGGTTGGATTGGATTATTCCACCTATTTTGACTTTACATCCTTTTGGAGCTTTTATGGGCAAACCAGTACCTTTTACGATGAAGTACAATTCATCGGTATCGAATCAAACAACGCTTTGGTGACCAACAACCGCATTTCAAATTACACATACATCTCCAATAGTTTTTCTTTGCTGAAAGATAAAAGCCTCTCGGCAGACCTGACCTGGTTTTATATTTCCCCGATTGTGCAGGCATCGACCGATGTTACTTCCCGTCAGACGCTTTCGCTTAGCTTAGTCAAAAAATTTCTTAAAAATAAATGGGTCGTTTCGTTACAGTTCAACGACATTTACAACAAAGGGAATTTTGAGACCAAAACGCAGTATTTGAATCAAGACAGCTTTTACAAAGCGCGGTTTGAAAGCCAAACTTTCAAAGTAGGATTGCGCTATAATTTTGGCAACCAAAAACTTTCAACCAATCAGAAAGACATCGAGGCTGCAGAAAAAGATCGATTGGGTAAAACGCCTTGATTACTGAAAGACTCCTCAAGGATTAATAATCAGAATATTCTGTTGGATAAAGAAACAAGACATCGGCGTGATACATATTGTTTTGATATTTCGGCATCACTTTGAGTTCGTTCCACTTGTCTGATTCCCCAAAAGCTTTCCAATGTGCATCTCGGCTTGCCTGATTTTTAAAAGTGGTCAGATACATCAGGTTGGGCATGTGGTTTCCGGAAATAACTTCTCCAAAAAATACCGGATTGAAGTCCAATTGGTGAAAGAGTTGCAGTTCGCCCCCACCGTTGAACATTTCTACTTTATTCCTGTAAAGAGCCTCCGTAGCCGATTCATAGCTTCGCAACTCGTAAACCCGTTCAGCTCTCGGGCTATCGAAGGTGGGAATTTGCATACTTGGCATGCCTTCAAAGGCGCGCAACAATATTGATTCTATTCGGCGATAGGGTGCTTGGTCAAATTTTGCTTGGAGATAAGCCGCACCGGCGATAAGAAAAATTTCATCTTTCAACAATGCATCTTCAGTATTTTGAAATTGTGTCAAAGAGTTAAACGGAACCAATACGTAGATCCTCTGCAAACTGTCCTTTTCATTCGGGCGCGATTTAAAAACCCCGATGTTTTTGATGTTTTGTCTTTTGAGTGCCGGTAAATAAGCCTCCTTCAGATATTGATCTGTGGCATTTTCTTGACTTTTGTTGTCAAGTGTGTAAATTTTCAGTTGATAAAAATCCCGGTTTTGCGCCATCGAAACCATCGACAGGCTAAAAATAAAAGTTGTGAGGATGAGTGTTTTGGAGAAGGAAGAAAAGTGCATAGTGATTTAGTTTGAGAATGAACTTCAAACTTAGTCAAGTTGCGAGTAATATACTAATATTTAAGAAACTTAGTAACAAAAATAGGTTCACTAGATTCTACCCTCAATCCCGTCTGACCAACACGTAGAAGTCGTTCTCTATCGGCAGGTAGCCTTGGTCATAGCAGAAATAATACACCGTCCCGACTTTGGTGGTGTGCAGGCTTGTCAAAATTTCAAAATCAAAGCCTTTTTCGAGAAGCTTGCTTCGTGCAACTTTGGTCTTGCCGTCACGGTTGAGCGATTGCAAAATACGGTAGTTTTTCCGCAACCGGTTGTTGGTATTTCTGATGAGGTTTTTCTCCTCCGGGTCTATTTTGTTGTGATATGCATTGCGGCAATAATCGCTGCAAAACTTCTTATCGCTACGCCCGATGATTTTTTCGCCACATTCTTGACATTGATTGCTCATATCGCAATTATTTGATTGCAAGATACAAAAACGTTTTCAAATATTTACAAACGGATACAAACGAAAGCAATTGCTTGTCAACCGAATAAAATAAAAAGACTGCCATTCCTTTGTACCGTTGTTTGAATGCAACAAGAAAAATTAGTAATCATTTAAATCTTTCTATCATGAGTACGCTTAGAAACAAAGTTCAGTTGATCGGCAATTTGGGCCAAGATCCTGAAGTAGTAAAATTGGATTCCGGAAAAAATCTGGTTAAATTTTCGTTGGCCACCAACGAGACTTACAAAAACCAACAAGGAGAAAAAGTCACCGAAACCCAATGGCACAATCTTGTCGCCTGGGGCAAAACCGCAGAGATTATCGAAAAATATCTCACCAAAGGCAAAGAGGTGGCTGTGGAAGGCAAACTGACCTACCGCAATTACGAAGACAAAAGCGGTGTGAAACGCTATTTCACCGAAATTGTCGTCACCGATCTACAGATGTTGGGCAACAAACAATAACAGCTTGTTTGTATTATTGAAAAAAGCCACGATTGTGTGGCTTTTTTTTATATACTTTTGAAAACATATCCTTCCGTTGAAAAATAAGCCAAGAGCTGTGGCAAGACTTTTTTCAGATTGCCAAAAGCTTTTTCGCTGTCGTGAAAGACCACGATACTGCCGGGTTTGGTATGGCGAATCAGGTTTTGGAAGCAAGTTTCCGAATCCAAAGTTTGATCAAAATCTGCGCTGACCACATCCCACATCACAACTTTGTAACCGGCTTTTTTGAGCAGGCGGATTTGTTTGGGTTTTATTTTCCCGTAAGGTGGCCGAAAGAGTTTGCTATCGATGTGTTTGGCGGCTTTAGTTGTGTTTTCGAGATAGGATTTGGCAGTATTTCTCCAGCCGTTGAGGTGGTTATGCGTGTGATTGCCAACTGCGTGCCCGGCTTTTACCACTGCTTGATAGATTTCGGGATGTGCCTGCACATTTTTGCCGATACAAAAAAACGTGGCTTTGGCTTCAAATGCGTCTAAAACCTCTAAAACCCATGGGGTGATTCCGGCTGTCGGCCCATCATCAAAAGTTAAATAGATGGCTTTTTCTTTGGTTTTAATTTTCCAAAGCAAACTACCAAAGAACAGTCTTAGGATGGCAGGGGTTTTATAAAATAGTTGGTTCAAGATGTATAAATAATTGAACAATAAACATTTATTAGCTAAAATCAAGGCAGATTTCAGAGTGGTTGAGTCCCGAATCATTGGGATAGAAACCACCATTTATCGAAGGTATTGCGTATGATTTTTTGATAGCTCCGGCAATTTTTCAGATTCTTGATTAATTAACGCTTCTTTCTTTTTCCCACACCATCCTTGAATTTACTTCTCTCTCTTGAATGCATTATCTTTTCGATTATGCTTTTCAAAATAGGCTAATTTCACAGGTAATCTTTTCTTAGTATGATTTGCTCCATTTCCATTTTTGGAGTTCTTTTATTCTTGATTCAAAACCAATCGTACGCCCCGTATAGTAAGTCCCATCCGAGCTTTCTAAAATATAGACAAAACCTTTCATTTTATTTGCTTTTAATAAGGTGGCTTTGACAGGCTCAACCACCAAAACTACACACAACGATTGGGTTTTCAACAGCCAACTCCACTTACTCCTTATAAAAATGCTCAAAATAAGCCTCGTGTTTTTTGAAAATTTTGAGTTGTTTGCTGACAAATTCTTCGTCTTGATATTGCACGATGAGGTCTGTCAGGCTTCTGTACCGCTCGATGTTGGTGATGATTTCATCAAAGAAAGTAAGCTGCTTGTCGATGCTCATCTGATTGAAATACACCAAATATTCTTGGTAATTTTTCACTACACGCAAAAACAAATCCTCTGCTTTTTTATTTTTACCGATGCGGTAATATCCTTCTACATAAGGCTCTAAAAGCGAGAAGTAACCGTATTTTTCAACCGGTGTTTTTTCAATCACTAAATCCATGATTTTTTCGGCTTTATCAAACTGGTTTTCGCGTATCAATTGGTCTGCCAAACGTGCCAAATTACCTCGGTAGTTTATGCTGTTCTTGCGAGTTTCGGGGTCGTGATAAATCTTGCCGTTCATGTTTCCCCAATCCCATTTGAGCGCGTTGTTGTACATGGTTTCCGAGTCGATTCGGCCCATTTCGTAGGAAATTTTCGGATCTACTTTGGTTTGAATAGGTACCAATTTATAGGTCAAACCATCGAGTTGAAGATAATCTTTCATCCAAAGATATTCGGCGTTGTCAAAACTTCCTCCGGAGAAATATATCGGACGTTTCCAATCGTTGTTGGCGAGAATGTCGAGCATCATCATCCTGTTTTTGGGCAATTGATTTCCGATTTGAATATCGATGTAAGGCACAATCAGCGCAGAATCTTTTGCTTTGACGATACCATTCTTGAGTACCGTCTCTTTATCGACCGGAATCCTGATTTTATTGGTCGGGTAAAAAGTGATTTCTTCGCCGTTTGACAAGGTGACTTTGGTTTTGGGGTCATCACTGGAAATCCATGTCATAAAATCTTTGATATTCCATGTGTTTTCGGTCATTTTTTGATAGATGAGTACATCCCGGGTACCGTAACGGTACTGGTCGTGTTTGAGTTGAGACGGAATAGGGTTGCTTTGGTAGGCTTTCCGTTTCATCTGATCGATGTACCAGTCGGTGGCAAATAGGCTGGTATTGATGGTGCGAACATCGGTTCGGTAGGCCTCAATTTCTTGTGCATACCACATGGCAAAAGTGTCGTTGTCGCCTATGGTGAAAATGATGGCATCTGCATTTTCTTGGCACGAATCTAAATATGATTTGGCGATGGCTTGTGCGGTATATTTTCCCGAACGGTCGTGATCGTCCCAATTCTGTTGCGCCATCAAAACCGGTACGGCAAACAGACAAACTGTCGTGCTGAGCACAACGGCAAATTTAGGCTGCATTTTTTGTTGCAACCAGTCAAATACGGCAAAAGCACCGATGCCAATCCAAATGGAAAACACATAGAATGATCCGACCAACGCATAATCTCTTTCACGGGGTTCAAATGCGCGTTCATTCAAATATATTTTTAGGGCGATTCCCATGAACAAGAAAAACACGAGAAGTATCCAGAAATAATTTAAGTGTTTTTTATAGTGATAAAACAAACCGATAAGCCCGAGAAGGAAAGGCAAGAAAAAGTAGGTGTTCCGACCTTTATTATTGGCAAGTTCGCCGGGTAGTTTGGTTTGCGGATACCCCAAGAAGAACTCATCGACGGAACGAATACCACTAATCCAGTTACCGTGATTGTCATACTTACCTTGGATATCATCTTCCCGTCCGACAAAATTCCACATAAAATAGCGCCAATACATATAATTAAATTGAAACTCAAACAAGAATTTCATGTTTTTGATAAAAGACGGTTTTTCTACATCGATATATTCGCTGTAATCGGATAGAAATTTACTGTATTTAGACATTTCTATCTTTCCGGATTTCACACCGGCTCTTATATCACCAATCATCGAACGCAGTTGTTCGTTGGACCGATATTCCGGTTTGATGGTAAAGTCAACTGCGCCGGTAAATTGCATGTAATTGCTGATGTTCTCTTCGTCGGTGCTCCACATTCTTGGCAAAAAACCTTTCTGGCTGTCGTCAGAATTTTGTCTGACATTTCTCCATTTGTTGACAATAATATATTTACCGGTCTTTTCATCCCTTTCATAATTGGGTTTGTCGTCCAAATACGGTTTGTCAGGGTCTAAGCCGACATAAGCCTCGGTGAAAAGCGGGCCGTAAAAAAGTTTGGTTTCGGGATATTGCTCCCGATTGTAATAAGCTAATAATTCACGTGCATCGGCAGGTTTGTTTTCGTTGATTACCACATTGGCATTGGCGCGGATGGGCAACATAATCCAACAAGAAAATCCAACCAAAATGAAAAAAACGCAGTGCAAGATAGAGTTTAGATGAATGTGATTTTTGTTTTTGGTGTATTGGATGGCATAGTAGAATATTGCAATAAAAATAAGCCCGGCAATAAGGGTTCCCGAGTTGAACGGCAGGCCAAAAGTGTTGACAAAAAAGACTTCCGAACCACCAAAAAATTTCAAGGTGTAGGGCAATAAAAGTTTGAATATCACCAACAGTATGGCAACGACAACGATATTAGCTGCAATAAAATTCAGGACTGTTATTTTTCTCCAATTTTTAAAATAATACAAAAACCCAATGGCAGGAATGGTTAACAAAGCCATAAAGTGAACGCCAAAAGAAAGCCCAATGACAAATGAAATAAGAATAAGCCATCTGTTTCCTCTTGGTTCGTGCATTTCGGCTTCCCACCGCAGTCCGAGCCAAAACATCAGCGACATGATGCATGCAGCCATCGCATAGACTTCCGCTTCAACGGCGTTGAACCAAAAACTATCGGAAAAAGTGAATGCCAGAGCACCAACCGCAGCACTTCCCAAAACAGCTAAAGCCTTTTCATCTGTAAATGTTTCTTCTCCACGGCTGATTATTTTCCTCAACAAAATCGTCAGTGACCAAAATAAAAAAAGAATGGTGAATGCACTCGAAACAACCGAAACCGAATTGACCATCAAGGCAATCTGTTGCTCGTCTTGAGCAAAAATCGAAAAAACAGCACCAAACATTTGAAAGAGTGGTGCGCCCGGCGGGTGGCCTACTTGTAATTTGGCAGAGGTAGAAATATATTCGCCGGCATCCCAAAAACTCGCTGTCGGCTCAACAGTTAATCGGTATGTTATCAAGGCGATACCAAATATTATCCAACCTATGATGGTGTTCCATTTTTTGAAATGCTGACTCATTTTATCAATTTAAAATAACCGGACGAATTTAAGAATAAATTTAGGATAGTGGGGTTATTGAAACTCTAAAATAACCGTTTTAAATGGATTTATAATCCCGATAAAGCGATTCTATAGGTTTCGAAGTAGGACTAACTGCTGCTGTCAAAATAAAAAAAAGTAAAAAGTTTGTGCAACCAAAAGATTGTTATAAATTTGCAACCGCATTTTGGCCTATGGTGTAACTGGCAACACGTCTGGTTTTGGTCCAGAAGAGTCTAGGTTCGAGCCCTAGTAGGCCAACAAAGTGTAAGCACTAATTTTCTTTTGAAAGTTGGTGCTTTTTTTTTTAGATTTGACA
>PFUR01000063.1 GCA_002790195.1 Flavobacteriales bacterium CG_4_9_14_3_um_filter_40_17 | reverse complement strand
AACCCTTCATGGTAACATGTGGGGTTTTCTGTTTTAGGTCAGTATTTATAAATATAGTAGCTACTTTATTTATGCGCTTTATTTGAGTAAGCCGTTTCTTTCATTATGTAAATGATATACTTTTATGAGAATGTTAATGTTAATTAAAAATATCGAAGTTTTGTCTGTAATTACAGTGATTAACTTGTTTTGTATTAAAAAAATGCCAATAAATTATGTTGCTTGTTTTTATTGAATCGTATATTATGTATTTTTAGATAAAATTTGAATCTATAAAAAATACATATTTATGAAAACATCTCTTTTGGTATTTATCATCTGCATAGTAAATTTTTCATTTAGTCAAAAATTAGTTCCACTTGATTCTGTGCAAGACTATATAGGCAAGGAAGTGAAAGTTTGTGTTAAAGTCGAAGGTACACATAAGTCGAATGGGAAAAGTCAACTAATTTTTCTTAATCTTGGAAAACCTTATCCGGACGCTCCTTTGTTAGCTGTTATTTTTGAAAAGGATTTTAAAAACTTCAATTATGCACCTGAAAAATATTTGGATAAGAAAAATGTGTGTATTACCGGTAAATTGGTTTTATATAAGGGTAAGCCCGAATTTGTTATCAATAGGGAAAATCAGATCCAAATTGAATAGTAGTATTTTGCCGTTGATGTAATGAATTAGCCATTTGTATGTAGTTTTAACTATGTATCTTTGTGACCTAAATAGATTAAGCAATGTCCGAGATTGTTCTTACGCTTAAAAAAGCAACAATTTACCAACGGGAAACTTTGGTGTTGAGTGATGTAAATATTGATGTTTATAAAGGGGATTTTATTTATTTGATAGGGAAAACAGGATCTGGGAAGAGTAGTTTTATGAAAACACTCTATGGAGATTTGGCATTAAGTGAAGGGGAGGGAAGTGTGGTCAATTTTGACTTGAGAACGCTCAGGCAGAATGATATTCCATATTTGAGGAGAAAATTAGGTATTGTTTTTCAGGATTTTAAGCTTTTGCCGGATCGAAGTATTTACCAGAATTTGTATTTCGTGCTGAAAGCTACCGGTTGGATTGATAAGACTTCAATGCAGGAACGTATTTTTGAAGTGCTGGATAAAGTGGGTATGCGAGATAAAGAAGCAAAAATGCCACATCAACTTTCTGGAGGTGAACAGCAAAGGATTGCGATAGCCAGAGCATTGCTCAACAAGCCCGATCTTATTTTGGCAGATGAGCCTACCGGTAATCTTGATCCACAGACCAGCGTTGAAGTGATGGAAGTTTTGAGAGATTTAAATAAAAATGGCAATACCATTTTGATGGCAACGCACGATTACGCACTTATTTTAAAATACCCTTCTAAAACGTATAAATGTGATGGCCAGCGTATTTTTGAAGTTATACAAAAAAGCGTCTGAAAATCATAAGTTTAGAGACACTTTTTGAAGAAATAAACTGCAATTGGTTATACGTTTTCTGTCGTTTTGGCCACAAGCCTGAATCCTTCGCCATGAATATTCAGAATTTCAACATCTTCATCTCTTTTGAGATATTTTCTGAGTTTGGCAATGTACACATCCATGCTTCTAGATGTGAAATAGTTATCATCTCTCCAGATTTTGGTTAGAGCCAGTTCGCGTGGCATTAAATCATTTTCGTGAACTGCCAACAAACGCAATAGTTCATTTTCTTTAGGTGATAATTTAATAGGTTCATCTCCTTCATAAGTTAAAAACCGCAGTTTGGAATTCAAATGAAATTTTCCTACCTGAAATTCGAATTGTCGATTATCAGCAGGGCCTTCATGGACTTTTCTGGAGAGGATTGTACGTATTTTTATCAAAAGAACTTCCGAGTCAAAAGGCTTGTTTAGGTAATCGTCTGCACCGGATTTGTATCCTTTCAAAATATCTTCTTTCATGGTTTTTGCAGTTAAGAAAATAATAGGGACATCCTGATTTTTTTCTCTAATTTCTTTTGCCAATGTGAATCCATCTTTATAAGGCATCATGACATCTAAAATGCACAAGTCATAGTCGTCTTTTTTGAATTTTTCAAATCCTTCCATGCCGTTTTTGGCTAGGGTAACATCAAAGTCATTTATTGATAAGTAATCTTTGAGTACGGTTCCAAAATTGGGGTCATCTTCTACTAATAAAATTTTTTTGTTAACAGTTTCCATAATATGGTTTTAATTAATTATTGGCAATTTAATTGTGAATATACTTCCTTTGTTTTTTTCACTTTCTACGTACACCTCTCCTTGGTGCTCTTCTACAACTTGTTTTACATAAGCGAGCCCTAATCCGTGGCCTTTTACATTGTGAATATTTCCGGTATGCTCTCTATAAAACTTCTCAAAAACTCTTTTTTGAACTACTTTATTCATTCCAATTCCTTGATCTTTAACTTTTAATAAAATAAAATCTTTTACATTTTCTGTATAAATATCAATCTTAGGTGCATCTGGTGAATACTTAATGGCATTGTCTAAAACGTTGACAATCACGTTTGTGAAATGAAAATCATTGACTAAAACCGAGTCTTGGCTTGCGTCTAAATGTGTTCTAATATATCCGCCTCTGTCTTCAACAATCAGGGAAACATGTTCTATCGCATCCTGCACTATGTCGTGAAGTTTAACATTTTCCTTACTAATGTCTAGTTGGTTTTTTTCTAATTTAGAAATTCTCAATACATTTTCAACTTGTGCATGCATCCTTTTGTTTTCTTCTCCTATCATTTTAAGATATTTTGACACTTTTTCGGGGTCGGAAATTATCTTTGGGTTTTTAATAGCATCAAGTGCCAAGTTTATTGTTGCTATGGGTGTTTTGAACTCATGTGTCATATTGTTTATAAAGTCAGACTTAATTTCGGATATTTGTCTTTGCCTTATCAGCTGATACAATGCATTTGAATAAGCTAATATGATAATGAGCGTAAAAACAATAGACAATACAGCAATGGTCATTACAGTTGAAAGTACAAACTTTTTCTTAGACGGAAAACTTACCAACAATTGATAGTCAGTATTTCCTTCATTGTCAACAAAAATTGGTACGCCATACACAGAAGACCCTTTTATTGAAAAATCTTTGGATCGAACTTTTGTAGCCAAAGAATTGCTGTAAATTCCGTATTCAAATCCAATATCAATCCCGCGTTGGTTTAATTCCTTTCTCAGGAGTGTCTCAATTTCTTCTTTGTCAACCCGCTTGTTTATCAGTTGGTTTTTAGAGAGGTCTTTGTATATTGATTCGTATTGGGCTTTTTCTACATCGGTCATCCTGCTGATGCGTTCAAATTTACTTTCGGGACTAAGTTTTGAGGTTACTCCGTCGAGATTTCGCTTGATCAATCTTGTTACACGTTTGTTGGTTATCTGTTTGAGATTAAAAGATTCAATTCCAGGATTGTCAAAGAGCGAACCGTCTGCGTCTATGTTAAAACTCTTTTCTAGAACTCCATTGGAGTAGAGCATGGTTTCATTTGTGTTTTCATTGGTGCTTTCTACTAAGAATTCTCTAATTATCATTTTTTCAGGTAGGCCTTTTTTATCTAAGCTGTCCACAACGGGTTGATATTGGTTGAAGAAATCCGTCATCTCCCGGTCTTGAATTTTTTGAGATACCGAGCTCAAAATTTGTTTGACATTGAATGTAAATTGCTCTTCTTTGTCTTGTACGGCTGAATCTATCCAATATACCTGCACAAAAATAATTCCTATTAATGAGAGGCTCATCAATCCTACTAAAAACAAAAACATTCTCTTATTCATCTCAATTTTTGCTTGCGATCATATTATCTTTTTCGAGTGAATATTTAGTCTTCATGTGATTGTTGTCGAAAAAAAATTAACATTACAAATTTAACACTTTTATTTTGACGGATTGGCTCATTAACCTTACATTAACAGTTTTAAAAAAAAATTTAAGATAAAAAATTAAATAATATTTAATAATTTAACATTTATATTGCTTACTAAGTTTTTTGTTAATAAAATGTCTGAGTTTTCTATTATGTAATCAGAAAGCGATTCCTTTTTTTCATCTGGCCATTGTTGATAAATTCGTTCCATCACAAGTTCTCTCGATGTGTTGTCTCTTTTTATCACCCTTTTGACGCGCTCATCTAACGGGGCTTTTACCAAAATGACAACATCGCAATTTTTGTAATCACCTGTTTCAAAAAGCAAGGCAGATTCTTTTACAACATACACTGCATTTTGCGCGCTAACCCATTGTTTGAAATCTTCTGCCACCGCAGGGTGGACTAAATTGTTGAGATCTTTTAATTTTTCAGGATCTTTAAAAACCAGATTTGCTATGTATTTTCTGTTCAATTCTCCGTTTTGATAAGAATCTAATCCAAATAATGCAGTTATTTTATTTTTGAGTTTGGTGTTTTTAACCATCAATTTTTTGGCTTCCACATCAGCGATATAAATTGGTACACCCAATGCTTTAAAAAAAATAGCAACGGTGGTTTTCCCACTTCCAATTCCTCCGGTAAGCCCTACAATTTTCATTGCTCTCTCAATTTATTTCTCGGATGTAGGCATCAACTTTTGAAGGATTAAGCCGAACTTCAATGATGTAATCCGGTACGTTGTTTACATTAACGAAATATTCAGTTTGGTTTCTCTTACGTTGATTGTAATCGATGAAAGCCATCGTGGTATTGGATTTTAGTTTTCCGGCAGACTTAAACCCGAGTTTATAAGTGAGTCCTATTTTTTTAGGAAATAGAAGTAATTCAGTCTCTTTAGGAAAATTGATAAGCTGCAAGTCAACTCTTTGGTTGAACTCTATATAGCGATCAATTTCTTGCTCAATTTGCACACTTTTTGTCGAAAATGCCAATTTAGAATTCTTAGGCAAAAGGAGGTTTGAACTGAAATAATTCTCATCTATATGTTTTTTAAAATCGATATTTTCAGTATAGATTTGGCTCAATCTGTCCAATTCCTCATCCGGCCCGGTAACTGTTATTTCAGCAGGTGAGATGGTAGGCGGACGAACAAAAAAATATCCTTGCGGTAACTTGCTTTCGGGATTTATTTTAAGCACGATTGTCTTAAATTTTATATGTTCGAGCACAATTTCAATTTCACTTTCTTCCAAATTGATAATCTTTGTACTTTTCGGAAATTCATTTTCAATTTCGGACAGTAGGCTTTCGGCATATAAATAACTGTGGTTGTTTTTTGTGGTTAACATCTGGCTTAAATCTACCTTGATTGTCGTTCCAAACCAACGACTTAATAGAAAGACGTAACCTCTTGACGTAAGCTTGACTTTTAATTCTTTTTCAAATCCTACGGGTAAGCGAGTAGCCGGGGGTAAGTTGTCCAATTTAAGTTTTATGATTGCAAAATCTTCATAAGTGGCTGTTAGCTTTCCGGCCATCCATACGGCGATTGAAAAAATCAAAAACAATCCGAAAGTGAGTGTTTTTTTATTCATAAGTGATACTTTTCTCCATCCTATCATGATTTATGATTTTTTTGGATGGAAACGCTTAATTTGCTACTTCGCTGATAAATTTGATTCTGAAAAGCCTGAGTTCTTCTTCATCGTAATCACCGCCGAATTCTTTGAGTGCGGTTTCGATATCATCGGTTTCGGCATCTATGAAGTAATCGTGCAATTCTTCTAATTGATCTTCATCGAAGATATCCTCAAGCCAATATTTTATATTGAGTTTAGTTCCTGAGTAAACAATTTGTTCCAATTCTTTGATGAAGTCTGGCATCTGCATTCCTTTGGCATCTGCCAAATCATCAAGCGGCAGCTTTCGGTCAATATTTTGAATGATATAGAGTTTGAGGGAAGAATTGGCCCCCGTGGTTTTTACAATCAAATCGTCCGGTCGGGTGATGTCATTTTCTTCTACATATTTTTTAATCAACGCGATAAATTCTTGTCCGAATTTTCGTGCTTTGCTGTCTCCGACTCCATGTACGTTCACCAACTCATCGATGGTTATTGGGTATTTGATGGTCATATCTTCCAATGAGGGGTCTTGAAAAACTGCATAAGGAGGCACCTCCAGCTTTTTAGCTACTTTTTTGCGAAGATCTTTGAGCATTGCCATCAAAACATCGTCGGTTGTTCCACCTCCTTTTGATGATGAAATGATCGAATCGTCTGTTCCTACATCATACGTGTGATCTTCCGCTATTTGGAAACTATGCGGTGATTTTATAAATTCTTTTCCTTCTTTTGACAAACGAATGACACCGTATGTTTCGATATCTTTCATAAGATATTTTGACACCAAAAGTTGTCGAATGATTGCCATCCAAAATCGATCATCCTTTTCCGAGCCTTTGCCAAAACAAGATAGTTCGTCGGTTTTGTGTGATTTTATTAAAGCGGTAACTTTTCCAATCAAAGTGTTGACCAACTCTTTGGCTTTGTATTTTTCCTTGGTAGCTAAAACCGTTTGTAAAACCAATTTTGCTTCATTCTGTGCTTCAAACTTTTTCTTCGGAAAACGGACATTGTCATCCATATCTGCACCTTCGCCGTCAATCTCATCAAATTCTTCACCAAAATAATGCAACAAGAATTTTCTGCGGGAAATAGAAGTTTCTGCATACGCCACCATCTCTTGAAGTAATGCATTTCCTATTTCCTGTTCGGCTACAGGTTTACCCGACATAAATTTTTCTAATTTTTCGATGTCTTTGTATGAGTAAAAAGCCAAACAATGGCCTTCCCCACCATCCCTGCCTGCACGGCCGGTTTCTTGATAGTAGCTTTCTAAACTTTTTGGTATATCGTGGTGGATGACATAACGAACATCGGGTTTGTCAATGCCCATCCCAAATGCGATTGTCGCAACAACAACATCTACATCTTCCATCAAGAACATATCTTGGTGCTTGGTGCGTGTTTTAGCGTCTAAACCCGCATGATATGGTACGGTCGAGATACCGTTCACTTGAAGTGCTTGGGATAATTCTTCAACTTTTTTTCGACTCAAACAGTAAACAATACCAGATTTTCCGGTATTTTGTTTGATAAAGCGGATGATGTCTGCATCGACATTTTTAGTTTTTGGTCGAACTTCATAATAGAGGTTTGGCCTGTTGAAAGAAGCTTTGAAAGTATTTGCATCCGGAATACCGAGGCTTTTCAGTATATCTTCTTGAACTTTAGGAGTGGCGGTAGCTGTCAACCCGATCACCGGCACATTGCCGATACGTTGGATAATGCTTCTTAAATTGCGATATTCCGGCCTGAAATCATGTCCCCATTCCGATATGCAATGCGCTTCATCAATGGCTACAAAGGATACTTTGACACTTTTTAGAAAATCGACATACTCTTCTTTGGTCAATGATTCGGGTGCAACATATAACAATTTGGTAATACCGTTGACAATATCTGTCTTGACAATATTAATTTCTGTTTTATTGAGAGATGAATTCAATACGTGTGCGATGCCATAGTGAGCTGAAACTCCCCGAATGGCATCCACTTGATTTTTCATCAATGCAATCAAAGGCGAGACAACAATAGCAGTACCCTCTTGTACCAATGCAGGTAATTGATAACACAATGACTTGCCTCCTCCGGTCGGCATAATAACAAAAGTGTTTTTTTTGTCTAGAATACTTTTGATAACAACTTCTTGCAAACCTTTAAATTGGGAAAACCCAAAGTACTTTTTTAATTCCTTATGCAAATCTTTTTCCATTTTGAAAAAACTGTTTTCACTTCAAATTTGATACATTTGTATTTCATAAAGATAATACATAATTCAATTATCAAATAACTCAAATTACATTTTTTATTTTTCTTTAAAATATATTTATTAATCAAATGATGTATATTAACAATTTGCTTGTAAGCAACCCTACCAAATATACATTTAATATTCCAAAAACAGTTCGACAATGAAAAAGATAGGCGAAGAAATGTCGTTTTTAGACCATTTGGAAGTTTTGCGATGGCATTTGATTCGGATGACTTCAGCAGTGATAATTGGAGGTACGCTGGCTTTTCTCTTAAAACATTTTATTTTCGATGTTTTACTTTTTGGTCCCAAAAACCCAGATTTTATAACGTATAGGGTTCTTTGTTCCATTTCAAAGTACATGGGGCTGGATGAAAGTTATTGTGTAACGGAATTTCCCTTCAGAATACAGAGCAGGGAAATGTCTGGGCAGTTTTCAGCCCATATTTGGACTTCCATTACAGCCGGTTTTATCATGGCCTTTCCATTTCTTATCTATGAAGTTTGGAAATTCATCAGCCCGGCATTGTATGAAAATGAACGAAAACACGCCAAAGCTTTTATCATTGTTTCTTCCTTCTTGTTTTTTATCGGGGTTTTGTTCGGATATTACATCATTACACCCTTATCAATCAATTTTTTAGGAACTTACACTGTCAGCGACCAAGTATTCAACGATATCGATTTGAACTCGTACATCAGTTTGGTACGTGCCTCTGTGATTGCCTCTGGATTAATTTTTGAATTGCCTATTTTGATATATTTTCTGACCAAATTAGGCTTGGTTACACCCGAATTCTTAAGAAAGTACAGAAAATATTCACTGATTGTTGTCTTGGTTCTTGCTGCCATCATTACACCACCCGATATAGCAAGCCAAATAATCGTAGCCATACCAATCTTGATTTTATATGAAATCAGCATTTATATCTCTAAATTTGTCATCAACAGAGAAAAGAAAAAATCTAAAGTATGAGCGAGATGCTAACTGAATACAGAAATTACAGAAGTAAAATGAATGAAAAATTGCTTCAGGATGACAACAAAATCATCAAAAGAATTTTTAATCTTGATACCAATACTTATACCGAAGGAGCCTTGGATGTTAAAACCAAAGAATTACTCGGCTTGGTTGCTTCTGCAGTTTTGCGTTGTGACGATTGTGTCCGGTATCATTTGGAAACAAGTTTTAAGCAGGGCGTAACTAAAACAGAGATGATGGAGGCGATGTCAATAGCCACTTTAGTCGGCGGCACCATCGTGATTCCGCATCTTCGCAGGGCTTATGAATTTTGGGATGCCTTGGAACAAGAAAACAATACAGTCAAATGAAATTACGCGCTGAAAATTTAGTAAAAACATACAAAGGCAGGGCAGTCGTAAAAGGTGTTTCGGTAGAAGTAAACCAGGGCGAAATTATTGGGCTTTTAGGGCCAAACGGAGCGGGGAAAACCACGTCTTTCTACATGATTGTCGGCTTGATAAAGCCCAATGACGGCCGTATTTTTTTGGACAACGAAGAAATCACTAAATTTCCCATGTACAAAAGAGCACAATATGGAATTGGTTATTTGGCGCAGGAGGCATCAGTGTTCAGGAAACTAAGTGTTGAAGACAACATCCGAAGTGTCTTGCAACTCACCAAATTAACCAAAGAAGAACAAGATGAAAAGGTAGAATCTCTCATTACCGAGTTTGGATTGAGCCACATCCGCAAAAATAGGGGAGACCTGCTTTCGGGAGGTGAACGCAGACGAACTGAAATTGCCCGGGCTTTAGCGACAGACCCCAATTTTATTTTGCTCGATGAACCCTTTGCCGGGGTCGATCCAGTTGCAGTAGAAGACATCCAACGGATTGTTGCCAGGCTGAAAAACAAGAACATCGGAATCCTCATCACCGATCACAACGTGCAAGAAACGCTCGCCATCACGGATCGAACCTATCTGATGTTTGAAGGCAGTATCCTAAAAGCCGGTATTCCGGAAGAATTGGCCACGGACGAGATGGTGCGGAAGGTATATTTGGGCCAGAATTTTGAACTGAGAAAGAAAAAATTGAATTTTTGAGTTAGTGCTCCGACTTTGGTTTTGCTTTCAAAATGT
>PFUR01000001.1 GCA_002790195.1 Flavobacteriales bacterium CG_4_9_14_3_um_filter_40_17 | reverse complement strand
CTTGTCTTTCATTTCGGCAAGCGAGTAGGTCTTTAATTCTTTAGTTGCCATATGATTACTTTTTTAGTTTGTTGTTAAAATATTTGTCTCTTAGCCTTCATGCTCGGTCAATTTCGTTAGCCGGAATTTTGTCAACTTTCTTTATGAAACCGTGTGTCGCAAGAACCAAAGTTTCTTTGTTATCGGTCTTGTCCCAAAATGAAAGAAGTCTAATTTGAAGTCCTGCGTATTTTGCCCGAAACTCCCAAATATCATTTTGTAGTTTCTTGAAAAGTTTTGGGTCATTAGTCTTTTCAGTAAGGTCAATATTGTAAAAGATTTTTTTGATGGTCTTTCGGTCAAGTCCTGAAATGAACTCGTCTGCTTAAACTAAAAATTCTGTCTCAAAATATCTCATTCAAGGTTGTCTTGTTAAACGTCACAAAGATAATAAATGTTTCCAAATATTGAAACATTATTTTTCTATGATTTTATTCGGTGTTGGTTTTTTAAGTTGACGCATAACTAGTATGAATCACCAAATATATACAACTTTTTAAAGATAATAAAGCAAGCGTCCCGATAACAGGGCTGTAATCCTTAAAACTAAGCTCTAAAAACAAAAAATCCAACCACTTTCGCGATTGGATTTTCTTAGTCGGGGTGGCAGGATTCGAACCTGCGACCTCCTGGTCCCAAACCAGGCGCGATGACCGGACTACGCTACACCCCGAGATATAAATTTTCAAGCGGAGAGTGTGGGATTCGAACCCACGCGACGGTTACCCGCCGACAGTTTAGCAAACTGCTCCGTTAACCACTCTGGCAACTCTCCTTTTTGTTTGTCGCTTCCAACACCCAAAAATGAGGTTGCAAATGTAGGATTTCATTTCTAACAACACAACATTTTTTTAATTAAAACCACAAAATAATCGATTTCTTTTTTATTCCGGATATTCGATGCGCAGATGATAGATGTTTATCAACTTGCGCTTCAATACTTTCTTGACTTTTTCTATTTCTTTTAGAGTGATATCTGAATTTAAAAATTGATGTTCTTCTTTCTGTTTTTCAATGATTTTTTCTACAAAAGCATCTATTATCAGGGTATCCGGATTTTTTAAACTTTTGGAGGCAGCCTCCACACTGTCTGCCATCATCAAAATGGTCGTTTCTTTTGAAAAGGGGATTGGCCCGGGGTAACGAAACATTTCTTCATCAACTGTTTCAGATGAATCCCTCTCTTTTGAATAAAAATAATAGACCAACATGCTACCGTGATGTGTTCGAATAAAATCGATGATGCGATCGGGGATTTTATTCTTTTTTGCCATTTCAATACCATCTTTTACATGCCTTATAATTACGGAGGCACTTTCTATAAATGACAATTCATCGTGTAAATTGGATCCGGATAACTGATTTTCAGTAAAATAAGATGGGTTCTTCATTTTCCCGATATCGTGGTAGAGCGCACCTACCCGGACTAACATTGCATTTGCACCTATTTCCTGCGCGGCTGCTTCCGCAAGGTTTGCAACCTGCAAAGAGTGATGAAATGTGCCCGGCGCGGTATCTGCTAATTCTTTAAGTAGTGGTGAGTTTGTGTCCGATAATTCCAAAAGAGAAAAGTCGGAGACTAATCCGAATAATTTTTCGTAAACGTAAAAAAGAGGGACTGATAATGCCAAAATGATTAATCCGTTTATAACAAAAATCCCAATCGTCATCCAACTCAGGCCATATGTGTTGCCTTGATAAATCATCTGAACGGCATAATAGGAAACAATATAAACCAGCGTAATCCTGCCGACTGAAAGAAAAAGGTTTGTTCTTTTGTAGGATTCCGAAACAGTCAGTATGGTGACGATACCTGCAATTATTTGCACGATAATAAATGTGGAACTATCCGGGACAACAAGGCTAATAAGCAAAACTGTGACTACATGGGTGAACAAGCCCAAGCGGGGATCAAAAAAAGCTTTAATCAATAAAGGCAAAAGGCATAAGGGGACAAGATACAAATAGTCAGGCGCGCGATTGATAATTGTTACGACTGCCAAAACAGACAAAATCATGTTGAGCAGGATAAAAATTACTTTCCGATTATCCTCATATATTTCCTTTCTGTATTTGCGAATAAACAAGAAAAGCATAATCAGCAAAATAAAAACCAAGACAGCATATCCACCAATCAAATAATTTGATCTAAAGGTCACTTGCTCATTGGAATAGTTGTATTTTAAAGCTTCCAATATTTTGAAAGTATCTTCAGATACAGGTTCATTTGAAGAAATTATCAATTTGCCTTTTTCGATAAATCCTTCCCAAAGTGATATTTGATCGAGTTGTTGTTGCTTGTGTTTTAGCGTTAATTGATCATCAAAAAAAGTGTTTGGAGGAAGATTAGGGAAAAGGGTGTCAAAACCGGAACGAATCGCTAATTGCTTAACTTCTTGTACCGTTGGAAAATGACTGTAATCCTGATTGATTATTTGATTTTTCTTCACCAAAAAAATTACTTTGGTTTGATTTTCAATCTTTCGATCTGCGATTACTCCCTTTGCATACAACGAATCTAATTCAGCAATTTTAGAAAGGATTTGTTTCTTTTTATAGTTGCTTTCTATCAAATGAAGTTTAGAAACAGCAATGAAACGGAGGGAATCGAAGATGAGTGAATCAATCGTGTAAAAATGGGGGCTGCTTTGTTCAATTCTTTTTTTCTCGGCCGAAATCTTCTCTTTGCTCTTGGGTAAACTAAAATCAAAAGGAGCATACAAATCTTCATGTTGCCAAGGCATTCCTAATTTATAATCAAAACTAAATTGATTTTCCTTGGGTAGTAGATAAATAATCAACAAAGCTGAAATGACCAGTAGCAAAGCCTTGCTGATAAAGTCTTGAAAATGCAAAATCTTGGAGAGAATGGTCTTCATAAAAGGAAAGAATTGCTCAAAAGTACGAAATCAAATGAAAAAATATCTTGTTAATCATTTTAAAAGTGGCTTGAATTAAAATCTAATTTTTGTAATTTAGCAATGGATTATAACAAATTTTAAAAATTATTCAAAAATGAATCAAGATATAGTCATCGTGGCTTTTGCCAGAACGCCTATTGGAAGTTTTTTAGGTACACTCTCAAACATTCCCGCTACCAAACTCGGTTCCATTGCCATCAAAGGCGCTTTAGACAAAATCGGATTAAACCCCAATAAGATTGATGAAGTTTACATGGGAAACGTGGTACAGGCAGGCGAAGGGCAGGCTCCTGCCAAACAAGCCGCGCTGGGTGCCGGCATTCCCAACACAGTTCCTTGCACGACTGTCAACAAAGTTTGTGCATCCGGCATGAAAGCAGTCATGCTTGCTGTTCAAGCCATCCGTTGTGGAGATGCCGAAATCGTCGTTGCCGGTGGCATGGAAAACATGAGTCAAATTCCGCATTACCTTCACCTTCGTAATGGCTATAAATACGGCTCTACCGAGCTTATTGACGGGTTGCAAAAAGATGGGCTCAGCGATGCGTATGACCATCAAGCCATGGGGATTTGTGGTGATTTGTGTGCTGCCGAGTACCATTTTACGCGCGAGCAACAAGACACATACGCGATTCAATCCTACCAACGCTCTGCCAAAGCTTGGGCCGATGGAAAATTTGCCGATGAGGTTGTTCCGGTCGAAATTCCGCAACGCAAGGGTGATCCTATTTTGATGAAAGAAGATGAAGAATTTAAAAACATAACTTTTGATAAAGTTCCGCAACTCAGAGCCGCTTTTACCAAAGACGGAACGGTTACTGCCGCCAATGCATCGACCCTCAACGACGGCGCAGCAGCGATGGTCTTGATGTCAGCCGAAAAAGCGAAATCTTTAAATCTTAAACCGCTTGCAAAAATAATTGGTTATGCAGATGCTTCTCAAGAACCCAAATGGTTTACGACAACCCCGGCAAAAGCACTGCCTAAAGCACTCGCAAGAGCAGGAATTTCTATTGACCAAGTCGATTTCTTTGAATTCAACGAAGCCTTTTCTGTTGTTGCTTTGGTCAACATGAAACTATTGGGACTGACCGACAAGAATGTCAACGTGAACGGAGGTGCAGTTTCATTAGGGCATCCGCTGGGTTGTTCCGGTGTTCGGATATTAGTCACACTTCTAAGCGTACTCAAGCAAAACAATGGGAAAATTGGAGCAGCAGCCATTTGTAATGGAGGCGGTGGAGCCTCAGCTGTAGTTGTAGAAAGAATTTGATGTTGTATATTTGCTTGGCTGATTCTAATCAGGCAGATTGAGTCGATTTACAACAAATTTAATTGTAGTCTTTTGAAAAATTTTGGAATTTGTGCCCTTAGCATAGTCCCGGTAAGATCTGATCCGAGCGATAAAAACGAAATGGTTTCTCAATTGCTCTACGGAGATACTTTTAGGGTATTGGAGCACACAAAAAAATGGTCGCAGATTGAGACTACCTTTGATAAGTATACAGGATGGATTGACACCGAGCAAATGCGTGAATTTGATGAGAAAAATCTATCTGAAAAACTAACTTTATCGGCAGATTTGGTAGAATATATTGTTGAAGAGAACAACCAATTAATCACCATCGTTTTGGGATCGGATGTTTCTCATCTAAAACAGCTTTATCACAAGCATGAAGGAAATACATACAGTGGAAAATTATCGAAAAATAAATTGGTTGAAATCAGTCTGATGTATTTGAATTCCCCCTATCTGTGGGGCGGAAAAACACCCTTCGGCATTGACTGTTCGGGCTTGACACAAATGGTTTACAAATTGTCAGGATATCAACTTCCCCGCGATGCATGGCAACAAGCGAACGTAGGTGAAACTTTGAGTTTTATAGAAGAAAGTGAACCTGGTGATTTAGCTTTTTTTGATAATTCCGATGGCAAAATAGTTCATGTCGGAATTATTTTAAGCAACCATCAAATCATTCATGCACACGGCAAAGTGCGAATCGACAAATTAGACCAATACGGAATTTTTAATTCGGATACAAACAAACACTCCCATCAATTGCGGGTAATTAAAAAAGTGCTGTAAAAAATGAAGCGTGCTTAAGCTTTTTCGCGTGCTTCTTGTTTTGCTTTTTTCTTCTCTTTAAACCGTTCGAGTAAGGCACCACCAATCCAGTAAGGAATGATTGAAGCAAGGAAAATCATCAACCAAAAACCAATGGTCAGGATACCAAGAAAAGCTAAAAAACCGAGATATTGATCAAATGTAAACATGCGCTTAAGATTGTTTCTGAAAAGTTTTACAAATATATAATTATATCTGATAAATATTCGTCAACTCTTTAGATTTTATTCTGTTTTTAACTTCGTTCAAATTTTTAAATTGGTTAATTTTGTAAAAAACAAATCAACATGGAATATCGAATAGAAAAAGACACCATGGGCGAAGTAAAGGTTGCCTCAGATGTTTATTGGGGCGCGCAAACCGAGCGTTCAAGAAATAATTTTAAAATCGGCGAACCTGCCTCCATGCCCAAAGAAATCATCGAAGCCTTTGCTTACCTCAAAAAAGCTGCCGCCTACACCAACTGCGAATTGGGTGTGCTTCCTATCGAAAAGCGCAATTACATCGCACAAGTTTGTGATGAAATCTTGCAAGGCAAGCTTGATAATCAGTTTCCTTTGGTCATTTGGCAAACCGGCTCTGGCACGCAAAGCAACATGAATGTGAATGAGGTAATTGCTAACCGCGCACATGTTTTGGCCGGAAAGAAAATTGGCGAAGGAGATAAAACCCTGCAACCCAACGACGATGTCAACAAATCTCAATCATCCAATGATACCTACCCGACGGCAATGCACATTGCGGCTTACAAAGCCGTCATCACCTCAACTATTCCGGGGGTCACTAAATTGAGAAACACGCTGAAAATAAAATCGGAAGAATTTAAAAAAGTAGTCAAAATAGGTCGAACCCATTTGATGGATGCCACACCGCTCACCCTCGGCCAGGAGTTTTCGGGTTATGTTTCACAATTAGACCACGGGCTCAAAGCGTTGAATCATACGCTCGAGCATTTATCCGAATTAGCTCTCGGTGGCACAGCGGTCGGTACCGGCATCAATACACCCAAAGGATATTCAAAACGCGTGGCGGAATTTATTGCCAAATTCACCGAATTGCCTTTCAAGACTGCCGATAACAAGTTTGAGGCACTCGCCTCACATGATGCCATCGTAGAAACGCACGGCGCACTGAAACAATTGGCGGTTTCACTTTTCAAAATTGCAAACGACATCCGTCTCTTGGCTTCCGGCCCTCGATCCGGGATTGCTGAAATCATTATTCCGGCCAACGAACCGGGGTCTTCCATCATGCCGGGAAAAGTCAATCCGACCCAATGCGAAGCACTTACCATGGTTTGTGCACAAATACTCGGGAATGATACCGCCATCAGTTTTGCAGGTACACAAGGACAGTTTGAACTCAACGTATTCAAACCCGTGATGGCTGCCAACTTCTTACAATCTGCCAGGCTCATCGGCGATGCTTGCTTTTCTTTTGAAGAACACTGCGCGGCTGGCATTGAACCTAATCATAAAAGAATTAAAGAGTTATTGAATAATTCGCTGATGTTGGTAACCGCGCTCAATACAAAAATCGGTTATTACAAAGCCGCCGAAATTGCCAATACGGCTCACAAAAACGGAACCACGCTTCGCGAAGAGGCCGTCCGTCTCGGCCATGTGACAGCTGAAGAGTTTGATGCCTGGGTGAAACCGGAAGATATGATTGGGTCGCAGAAGTAATGAAGTCGGAAGTCGGAAGTTGGAAGTTTTTTTTTGAAACTGGAAACAAGACTCAAGACTCATGAAGCATTATCAAAATGAAACCCGAAAATTTAAACGTGAATCACAGAAGTTGTAAGTTCAGTGAAAAGATGGAAATCTGTTCTGTCAAAAATGAGTTTTGATCATTATTCTCCTTTGAGATCAATAGAGCTATGAAAATAGAAATTATTCCATACCAAGCAGACTATAAGAAAGATTTTGTCCAGCTGAATATTGCCTGGTTGGAAGAGTTTTTTGAGGTTGAACCCATCGACAAAGAAGTACTAAATCATTGTGAAGAAAGCATCCTTGCGAATGGCGGTTTTATTTTTTTTACCAAATCGGGAAAATCAGTACTCGGAACTTATGCGTTTATCAAAGTTGAGCCTCAGGTTTTTGAATTGACAAAAATGGCGGTTGATAAAAATTACAGAGGGCAAGGCATCGGCCAATTGATGCTCGCTCACGCAGTGGCTTTCGCCGAAAAACACCATTGGAAAAAACTCGTGCTCTACTCCAATACACGATTGGAAAATGCGATTTACCTCTACCGAAAATCCGGTTTTATAGAAGTCCCCTTAGAAAAAGACTGCGTTTACAAACGCGGGAACATCAAGATGGAGTTAGTTTTTTGATGTATATCATTTTTTAAAAACCGTCATAAATCAAGAATTTTCTCAGGCGGAGTTCGCGCAGGATTATTCGAAGAAACCTTAAAGAGGTTTGCGCTCAACACAATTTTCATTAATTTAGTTGTTGTGGAAAAAGAAAAGGAAGAAATGATCCCATAGCTATCCAAGTAATATTATTTAACATAAATTTTGGCTTTGAAACACGAATAAACTTGCATAAAAAGCAAAATTAAACAATAATTTAAATTAATATATTTGGATAATTGATTAAGGGGGAGGGTACTTTTGGCTCAAACATTTTATTAACCCCTAAATTTTTATCATTATGAAAAAGTTAATTGTATTAGTCGGTTTGGTTTTACTTGTTCCAGTAAACATTGGATTTGCATCAAACATGAAAAACAAAATTTTTGAAAAAGATTTTTTTTCGTGTGATCGGGTAGTAATTTTCATGGATGGAGATGACTTTTTTTTCCAATATGTAGTACCTTATCCTGATGGTAGCCCAAGTTGTGGTGTATTTGTTAAACAAATTTGATTTAATTTAAATTTAAAAAATAAAATCGCACTACAAATTTTGAAAAACTGCCCAGAAAATCGATAGTTTATTTTGTCGGTAATTTGGGTAGTTTTTTTAATTTTTTATCGAGATTTACAAGTTTAATATTCGTTTACGGATTTATCAAGTAAATCTATATTTTTCGGGCATTACATTGCTGTGCGTAGTCAAAGCCTAACCTTATAAAAATAAATAAAAAAGAACAAATGAAATTTACATTATATATTTTAATAACCTTGTTAGTAAACACAGCAGGCTACAGTCAAAATGTTTTGGCTAAG
Source organism: Flavobacteriales bacterium CG_4_9_14_3_um_filter_40_17 (assembly GCA_002790195.1). GTDB lineage: Bacteria > Bacteroidota > Bacteroidia > Flavobacteriales > Flavobacteriaceae > UM-FILTER-40-17. The sequence goes on along the minus strand of PFUR01000001.1, from coordinate 2,541 downwards.
GTCACCTATTTCTTTGAGAAAAATATCGGGACAGGCCCATTAATCACTGAAGCAGAACTTTTTATAAACAATGAAAGTTCCGATTTCATTTGGTCAAATTTCAAAAGAACAAGACCTTTTAAACCGGAAGATTTCGGCCTGCCTCCCGGCACGCCCATTACTGTGATGAATACTGAGAAAAAAGCTGATGTTTTTAATATCTACACTGACTTTAAGAACAACAAGCTTTATGAAACCGATAATCTTGTCGGTCAAAGATATATTGTTTGGGAAAACCGATTAAAAATAAATTGGCACATCACTAATGAACAAAAAAAATTGACAATTATAATGTGACCAAGGCTACCGGAAAATTCAGGGGACGAAATTATACTGCATGGTTCACAACAGAAATACCCGTCAATGCAGGGCCCTGGAAACTCAATGGTTTACCGGGCTTAATCATCGAAGCAGAAGACGATGCTAAAGCCATTACCTTAAAAGTTTTAAAAATTGAAATGAACGCATCTGACGCAAAGTCGCACATATTTGAAATACCAAGGCAAGGAATGCTAATAACGCTAAAAGAATATGTTGAGAAGGAGAATACGATGAGAAAATCGTTAAAAAGTAATGCCATGTCCAAATTGTCGAGAGAAAACGATGCAAAATTCCCTGCATTTGACCGCTCCAAATATCGATTGGAGTTTGAATTTGAATGGGAGAATAACAACATTGATAAAACCAAGTCAGAAAATTGAAATAAGTTTTTACATACATTTCTATTTTGAAACGTTTGTAAAAATGGGCAACAAGCATAATTTAACAATAATTTAACTCAATATATTTGGACAATTTATAAGGGGGGGAGTATTTTTAGTTTCAAACTTTTTATTAACCCCTAAATTTTTATCATTATGAGAAAGTTCGCTTTTTTATCCTGCATGGTGCTTTCAATTTCAGCATCTGCTTTTACGCAACAAGAAAACGAAGATTTTTTGAAAAATTCAGAAGTTTTCGTTAATAACTTCAATCCGAGTGACTCTAAAGAGTATGATGCCCATAAACAACTTTTTGAAGATTGTAAAATGACAATTAGGGACAATCAAACTGGTAAAAGTTATACTATTACCGTTCATGGCACATCTTGCGCAGACCTCATTAAGGCAATGATAAAATAGCGATGATAAAAAATTAAACCCTTGTATCATGAAACGAAATATTATAATTCTCATGACTGTTTTTTCAGTTGCTTGTTTCTCTGCTAACGCAAATGACAAAAGTTTGATATCCACTAACGACTTTGCAACTTGCTCCGGCGAATTTAAGATTGACGGGGGGTCTTATACGATAACACTTCACGATGTTTCGTGGTGGACTTGTGTCAAGTTTAAAGTAGGTAGTTGGTTTAAATAATCCCAATAAAAGATTTTTAATATTTTTTTAAAGTGACATTAATTATAGAATGCCACCTTTTTTTTACTCAAAATGAAAGCTATGAAGCTGAAACTATCTAAAACCGGACATATTTTTCTATTTCTAATCCCTTTACTAATAATAGCCCATGTAGCAAAGTCTCAGTCAAATGTTTTGCTGACTTATAAATCCACTTTGGCAAAAAACGGGTATGCGCCTATGTACCATGAGCTGTATTCCAATGATTCTTTGAGTATTTTCCAAGTTGTCAAAAGATTTCTGCCTGAAAACGTATTAACGGATGATGAAACAGGAGTTGTAATTGTTAATACTGAGAAACCTGACAGCATTGAGCCCGTAGTTGTTTCCGAAATCAACCGGAAACTTATCCATACAAAAACATTTATCACTAAAAACCACGGGGAAAGTTATGAGAAAGTTATCTATCAGGAGCCTTTCTCCATAAATTGGTCTCTTGGTGCGGAAGTCAAGAAAATAGGACAATATAAATGTAAAAAAGCAACTGCGGTGTTCAGGGGAAGACATTACACGGCATGGTTCACGGAACAAATACCTTTATCAACAGGCCCATGGAAATTTCATGGCTTACCAGGCGCAATAGTAGAAATTTACGACGATAAAAAATTTGTTTCTTTTGAGCTGGAAAAGATTGAAATTCCGTATAACGGTTCAAAAAACATTCCCTTTATGATAAATTCCAAAAACATGATTTCGGTAAAAAATTTTTTTGAAAGAAGGGAAGATTATAACGAAAAGTCAGAAAAAATATTTTTGGAAAAACTCTTATCAAAATTACCAAGAGGTGCCACAATTGAAGAAACAGCTTATGAAAGTACAGAAATAGAAATAAATTTTTAGCAAAATGCTAATCCCTTGATAATCTAAACGCCCAAAAAACATTAAAATTCCTTCTGTCGGCGATAAAATAACGCTAAAAGAATATGTTGAGAAGGAGAATACGATGAGAAAATCGTTAAAAAGTAATGCCATGTCCAAATTGTCGAGAGAAAACGATACAAAATTCCCTGCATTTGACCGCTCCAAATATCGATTGGAGTTTGAATTTGAATGGGAGAATAACAACACCGATAAAACCAAGTCAGAAAATTGAAATAAGTTTTTACA